>DASPYH010000376.1:0-14851 GCA_035636875.1 Mycobacteriales bacterium
CGCCGGTGGGGGTCGTCGTCGAACTCGCCGTCGGGGTCGCGGAAGCCCTGGTCGCGGCCGAAGTCCGGGTCCTCCCGGTCGGCCAGCAGCGTGTCGCGGCGGGCGAGCAGGTCGTCCAGCCGGTCGGACGAGGACTGCTCCGGCCCCGGTCCGGCACCGGGCTCGTCCCGGTCGCGGCGCCGCCGCCGGGGGGAGAAGCGCCGCCAGCGACGGCGGGCCTGCTGCTCGGCTTCCTCCTCGGCCTCCCGCTGTGCCGAGGTGACCAGCGCGCCGGGAGCACCCTTGTCGCCGCCGAAGAGCAACTCGGAGATCTGGATGTAGAGCCGCTCGGGGCGCGGCACGTAGTCGATCGAGCTGAGCGCCTGGTCCTGGCCGGCCGTCTCGACCACGAACTGGCCGTAGCCGAGCAGCAGGCCGGTGGAGGACCGGTTGAACGTCAGGTCGGTGACCTTCACCAGCGGCATGATCGCGACCTTGCGGGTGACGATGCCGGTGATCAGCAGCACCCGCTTGTCGGTGACGATCAGCTTCTCCACGTACCAGTCGAAGAAGCTCCAGATCCACCGCACCACGACGAAGATGGTGAAGTAGACCGCGAGCATCCGCAGGAAGCCCACGCTGCCGGCGAGCCGGGCCACCAGAAGGCCGACGATCAGCAGCACCGCGCTCTGGATCGTCCCACCGGCGAGCACCGCCCAGTGCCGCCGGATGTTGATGACCACCCGTTCCGTCGGGAGCAGGTAGCGCGTGGGATTGGCCACCGGCGGCTACCGGATCAGCACGGTGGTGCTGGCCGGCGCGCTCACCGCGTTGCGGAGCGAGGCGCCCAGCGACGGCTGGAACAGCAGCAGCGCGACGAGCAGCGAGGCGAAGGCGCTCGCCGCCAGGCCGCGGCCGGCCCGCGCCGCCGGGATCAGCAGGACCAGCGCCGCGAACACGATCAACCCGATCACCAAGGCCTTGCCGAGGTTGCCGGCCGTGTTGACGTTGACGCCGAGCTTGGCGATCTGGTCGCCTGCCCAGCGGATCACGGTCTTGGTCGCGTTCCACACGCCGTTCCAGGCTTGCCGTCCGGTGCCGGTCTGCAGACCGGTGAGGACGGCGATGAGCAAGATCGCGGCGAGCAGCGCGCCGCCCAGCTTGTTGAGGGCGTTCACGTCACAACCTCCGGAAAGCGCAGCGTACGTCCCCGTCTGTGACGGCCAGCTTACGTTACGTGCTCAGGCTGAACCAGGGCCACCAAAGTCTTACCCAACTTGCCAAGGAATGCGACCTCCCGCGCCGGATCACGGCGGCTCCGGCGGCTGCCGGACGAGATAGGGCGAGGGCGCGCCGACGACCAGGTCGGCCGGGACACGGTCGCGCAGGTCGTGCAGCACCACGTGCTCGAGCAGGACGTAGCCGGCCTCGGCGGGCCAGAGCACCGCCCACAGCCACACGCCCAGCGCCTCACCGGCCAGCACGGCACGGTCCGGTGGCGCGGCGGCGACCGTCCACAGTGCGGTCGGATGACCGGCCGCGTGCACCTTGGCGGCGGCCGGCCCGGACAGGTCCGGCACCGGGGTGCTCACCGGCAGACCCGCGTAGCCAGCACCCAGGCCCACGGCGGGCTCCTCGGCGACCAGCACGACGTCGGCCACCCCGCCGAGCGGCGCCGGCCCCGCGCAGGCCAGCAGCGTCGCGCGGGCGCCGGTGCGATCGTCGCCGGCGTACCCGAGGCCGGTCACCGTCCAGCCCGGCAGCAGCGGCGAGGGCACCCAGAACGGGACGGTCGCGGCGGCGCGGACGTGCTCGATCGCCTCCTGGCTGGCTGTCGGCAGGATGTGCACAGGGAGCACCGCCCCGTGCTCGGCACAGCGCCAGTCGCTGGAGAAAAGGCCCGGCGGGCGTACGGCACGCCCGCACCGGGGGCAGCACGGCGGCGTCACGCCCTCAACGGTCGGGGAGGCAGTGGGGTGAGTCAAGAGTTCTACCGTCAAGCCGTGGCGGGTGCTGCTGGTCAGCGGGTGCCGTGCGCGGGCGCCGTCGTGCACGACGCGGCCGGGCGGTTGCTGCTGGTCCGCCGCGGGCAGGAGCCAGGGCTCGGCCGGTGGTCGCTGCCCGGCGGGCGGTGCGAGCCGGGCGAGAACGCGGCGGACACGGCGGTACGGGAGGTGCTCGAGGAGACCGGTCTCGTGGTCGCCGCGGGCGTGCTGGTCGGCCGGGTGGAGCGACCGGGGCCGGGCGGGGTCGTGTACGTGATCGACGACGTCGCCTGCACCGTCGTTGCCGGCGATCTGCTGCCCGGTGACGACGCCGACGACGCCCGCTTCGTCGACGCCGCGGGACTGGCGCACCTGCCGCTGGTCGACGGCCTGCTGGACACGCTGGCCGGCTGGGACGCGCTCCCTCGCACGTAGGCCGCCGACGCTAGCCCGGCTGCGGCCGCCCGGGCTGCTCGCCGCCGCGCGCCCTGACGTACTCCTGCGTCGGCACCATCACCCGCCGCCGGAAGATGCAGACCAGCGTCCCGTCCTGGTTGTAGCCGCGGGTCTCCACGGTGACCACGCCGCGGTCGGGCTTCGAACTGGACGGCTTCTTGTCCAGCACGGTCGTCTCGCCGTAGATGGTGTCGCCGTGGAACGTCGGCGCGACGTGCCGCAGCGACTCCACCTCGAGGTTGGCGATCGCCTTGCCGGACACGTCGGGCACGGACATGCCCAGCAGCAGCGAGTAGACGTAGTTGCCCACCACGACGTTGCGGCCGAACTCGGTGGCGTCGGCCGCGTAGTGCGCGTCCAGGTGCAGCGGGTGATGGTTCATGGTGAGCAGGCAGAACAGGTGGTCGTCGTACTCGGTGACCGTCTTGCCGGGCCAGTGCCGGTAGACCGCGCCGACCTCGAACTCCTCGAAGGTGCGCCCGAACCTCATCCGCCCGCCTCCGTCTCCGCCTGGTTGCCCGGATCGCCCGGATCGCCCGCCAGTCTGACCCACCCGCGGGTGGCTGTGGCTGACCGGCCGAGGCCGCCGCCCTCGGCCGGGTCAGCCGGGTCAGCCGGCTCAACCGGGTCAGCCGGCTCCGCCGGAGAACGCGGTGCGGACCTCCTCCTCCCGCTGGGCGTAGTTCTTCGCGGCCTGGTCGGTCGACCGGGAGAAGAAGGCGGTCGCCTCCTTCACGTCGCGCCCGGCCCGGTCGAGCTTCGCGTGCAGGGCGGCGGCTTCGCTGGCGGCGGCACCTACCCAGCCCGAGCTCACCACGCTCTCGACCCCGTTCTTCAGGATGGCGAGGTGACCTTCGATGTTGCTCGCACCGGTCGCGATCCGGGTGGCGTCGGCCTGAAGGGTCTCCGCCGTGACGTTGAAGCCTGCAGCCATCGTGTCCTCTCTCCAATGCGATGGGCGGAGCGCCCTAGCCGGCGAACATGCTCTTGATCCTGGCTTCGGCGTCGCCGTAGGCCGCGTTGGCTCGTCCGACGAGCGACCCGAACTGGCTGATCGCCTCCTGCACGGTGCGCTGCGCGGCCTCCAGTTGCTGGTAGCGGGCACCGAACTGGTCGCGCGCGGCACCGCCCCAGTAGGCCTCGGTGCCGTTGACCGTGCGCTTGATGTCCTCGATCTCGCCGAGGATCTTCTGCGCGGACGCGCTCACCTGGCCCTGCAGCTCCGACAGGGACCCGAAATCGACCTTGATCTGGCCGGACATCCGACGCACCTCCATGACCGTCGCCCGTCCCGCAGGACCGACGCACCTGTTGGCGAGAGAAGGATAAGGGCTGGAACGACGAGATTGGAAGGGTTGGCGAGGAAAATCTCGTTGGCACGTTATGTCTGATGTCAGAGGTAGGACCGGAGGTCCCACAGCTCCGGGTAGAACCGCAGCCCGAGCCTTCCTCGCAGGTACGGCGCCCCGGTCGAGCCGCCGGTGCCGGACTTGGTGCCGATCTGCCGCTCGACCATGAGGACGTGCCTGGTGCGCCACCGCGCCCACATCGAGTCGTGCTCCACCAGCGCCTCGGCGAGATCCCACAGTGCACCGTGAGCGTCCCGGTCGATGCTCACCTGGATCAGCGCCGCCCGCCGGGACTCCTCGCTGGTGACGTCGAAGCCGGCCTTGCCGAGCAGCGCGACGAAGCCGTCCCAGAGCGTCGGCTCCTCGAGCCGACGGGCCAGCCGGCCCCGCTCGGCCGGGGTGGCGTGCCCGAGCCGCGGCAGGTAAGCCGGGTCCTTCGCGCCAGAGAGGAACTCGATCTCCCGGAACTGCACCGACTGGAAGCCGCTGGCCGGCGCGAGCAGCGCTCGGAAGGCGAGGAAGTCCTGCGGGGTCATCGTCTCCAACACGTCGACCTGCTCGACCAGCACCCGCTCCACCGCATGCGCGCGCTGCAGCCGCAGCCGCGGCGCGTAGTCCTCGCCGGCCAGCATCCGGTCGCGGGCATCGCCGAGCTCGTGCAGCAGCAGCTTGAACCAGAGCTCGTAGACCTGGTGGATGGTGATGAACAGCAGCTCGTCGTGCGCCGGCTCCCGCCGGTCCCCCTCCGCCGCGCCGTTGCCTCCGGTCCCGGATGCGGGGACCTGCTGCTCGAGGAGCTCGGCAAGCCGCAGGTAGCTGCCGTACGACAGCCGGGCACCCTCCTCGCCGAAGCGGCGGTCGGTCATCCGAGCCCCTCGTCGCCCGCCGCGCTCATCAGCCCTGGTGCGGGTAGCGGTGGTCGGTGGCCGGCACGAACGTCTCCTTGATCGTGCGCGGCGACACCCAGCGCAGCAGGTTGAGGATCGAGCCGGCCTTGTCGTTGGTGCCGCTGGCCCGCGCGCCTCCGAACGGCTGCTGCCCGACCACGGCGCCAGTGGGCTTGTCGTTGACGTAGAAGTTGCCGGCGGAGAAGCGCAGCGCACTGTCGGCCTCCTGCACGGCCGCCCGCTCGGTGGCGAACACCGAGCCGGTCAGCGCGTACGGCGCGACGTCGGCGGCCTGGGCGAGCACGTCGGACCACTCGGCGTCGTCGTAGACGAAGACGGACAGTATCGGCCCGAAGTATTCGGTCGTGAAGACCTCATGGGTCGGGTCTGCGGCGGTCAGGACGGTGGGACGGACGAAGAACCCCTCCGAGTCGTCCGCGGTGCCGCCGGCCAGCACCTCGACCACCGGGTCGCTGCTGACGCGGTCGAGGACGCCGGACAGGCGGGAGAAGGCCCGCCGGTCGATCACGGCGCCGCCGAAGTTGGCGAAATCGGTGATGTCGCCGTACGTCAGCGACTCAGCCTCCTGTGCCAGCTCGTCGCGGACGCCCGCGTCCCACAGCGAGCGCGGGACGTACGCCCGGGACGCGGCCGAGCACTTCTGGCCCTGGTACTCGAAAGCGCCGCGGACCAGCGCGGTGACCAGGGCGGGCGGCTCGGCGCTCGAGTGCGCGACCACGAAGTCCTTGCCGCCGGTCTCGCCGACCAGGCGCGGGTAACCGTGGTAGCGGTCCAGGTTCCGACCGACGGTGGACCACAGGTGCCGGAAGGTGCCGGTGGAGCCGGTGAAGTGGATTCCGGCCAGCCGGGGGTCGCTGAGTGCGACCTCCGAGACGGCCTGGCCGTCTCCGGTCACCATGTTCACCACGCCCGGCGGCAGGCCGGCCGCCTCCAGCAGACGCATGGTGTGGTGGGCGGCGAGTTGCTGGGTCGGCGACGGCTTCCACACCACCGTGTTGCCCATCAGGGCCGGCGCGATCGGCAGGTTCGCAGCGATGGAGGTGAAGTTGAACGGCGTGATCGCGAGGACGAAGCCCTCCAGCGGCCGGTGGTCCATCCGGTTCCAGGTGCCGGGCGAGGACTGTGGCTGCTCCCCGAGCACCCGGCGTCCGAAGTGGACGTTGAAGCGGAGGAAGTCGATCAGCTCGGCGGCCGAGTCGATCTCGGCCTGGTAGCAGGACTTGGACTGGCCGAGCATGGTCGCCGCGTTGACGGTGTCCCGCCAGGGCCCGGCCAGCAGGTCCGCAGCCCGCAGCAGGACCGCCGCGCGCTCGTCGTACGGCAGGTCGCGCCAGGCCGGCGCGGCGGCCTGCGAGGCCTGCACGGCCTCGTGCACGTCCGAGGTGGTGGCCTGGGCGGTGGTGCCGAGCACGGCGCGGTGGCGGTGCGGCTGGACCACGTCCAGTCGCTCGCCGGCGGCCATTCGCTGCTCGCCGCCGATGGTGACGGTCAGCTCGGCGCGCTCGCCCGCCATCTCCTTGACGCGCGCCTCCAGGCTCGCCCGCTCCGGGCTGCCCGGTGGGTAGCTGCGGACCGCCTCGTTCGCCGGCGTCGGCGGATGGGTGACCGCATCCATCTGGACCTCCCGGGTGCGTCGTCGGACCGCGGCGTCTGCTGCCATCGTGCCACCCGGGTCCGACCGGCTGAGCCCGGCGCCGGCTCACATCAGGTCGAGCAGCGGGCCCACCTCCTGGCTGGCGTACCAGAGCAGCTCGTGGCCCTCCGCCTCGTCGAGCACGAACTTCGCGTCCTCGCTGCCCAGGTCCGCCTCGAGGACCGCGTTCGCGGCCGCGCGCACCGCGGGCTCCGCGTCCGGACCGTCGATGTGGACCGCGGCGACCAAGCCTACCGGCACCGGCACCGACACCCGGACCACCGCGCGGTCGAGATCGGGCCGGGGCGAGACGGTCTCCTCCGGCAGGTCGACGGCGACGACAGCACGGCGGCGCGCCGCGGTGGGGTCCTCGTCGAGCAGCCGGAGCGAGCCGCGGGCGGCTTCGAGCAGGGCGGCGTACTCCAGCTCCTCGATGTCACCCTCCGTGTACCACTCGCGCAGGCCCGGGGTGACCGCGAACCCGGTCAGCGGCGCCGGGGCGAGCTCGCCGACATCGACCAGGTGCCGCAGCGTCCGCGTCGTCGCGGGCAGGTAGACCCTCACCCCGCGGCACCTCCCGCGGGCACGCTCCGGCCGGGGCCGTCAGCGTCGCCGACCCGCCGCAACGCCTCCGGGCTGGTGCGCAGCGAGGTCGCCAGCACGGCCGTGCGGCGGCGGTGGTCCATCAGGTTGGCGCCCATCGCATGCAGGTCATCGGGCCCGGGCCCGAGCAGGGTCACGTCTGTGCCGGAGGCGCGCACCTTCGCCGCCTCGGCCAGCACCCGGCGGGTCACCGCGCGGCGCCAACGCCGCTCGGCCCGGGCGACCGGCGAGCGGGGCCGGTCGTAGGCGAACGACGCCATCGGGGCGAGCACGTGGACCTCGTCGAGGCCGAGGCCGGCCAGCAGGTCGAGCGAGGTGGGCGAGCAGGTCCCGCCGTCGACGTAGCGCCGGCCGCCGATGACGACCGGCGCGTACCACCCGGGGATCGCGCAGGACGCCGTCACCGCCTCGGACAACCGGGCCGGGGGTGCGCCGGAGCGCCCGAACGGGATCCGGCGGCCGCCGTCGTAGTCCATGGCCACGATCCAGGTGCGCGGGCGCACCGGCCATGGCCCGTGAATGTCCCGCACACCGGCCGGTCCGCCACCGAGCAGGGCGCGGGAGATGCCGTCGACCATCCGGCCGACCGGCTCCAGCGTGCCCCGGCCGCGCGGGAGGACGGCGCTGAGCGCGGCGAGCGGCGGCACGCGGCGAGGGTGGCGGGCGACCCGCCGGAGCAGATCGGGCGAGCCGAGGCCGAAGCCCGGCCGCGGCGGCACCGCACCGCCGCTGTCGCGGTCGTAGTCCCAGCCGATGCTGGGATCGCCGGGAAGCGCGATGCCGCGCTGGTGGCGGAGCACCGCGTCCACGCCGACCCCGCACCCCAGCAGAGCGGCGAGGATGGAACCGGCCGAGGTGCCGACGCAGACCTCGACGTCACGGGCGTCGAAACCCTCCTCGGCTTCGAGCGCGCTGAGCGCACCCACCATCCAGGCGAAGCCGAGGACGCCCCCCGCGCCGAGGACGAGTCCCCGGCGTATGTCGCCACCTCGGTCCGTGTTCACTTCACCGTGTCCACGAGCTCGGCCAGCGACTCCTCCAGCAGGGAGCCGACCACATCCACGTCCGGCAGCGCGTCCCGGTCCGCGTTGAGCCCGTAGTAGACGCCTCCGTTGTAGGACGTGAGGCCGATGCAGAGCCCCTGACCCTTCGCCAGCGGCACCACCGGGAACATCTCCAGCATCTGCGCGCCCGCCGCGTAAAGCGGGAACTGTGGACCCGGCACGTTGGTGACCACGAGGTTGAACAGCCGCCGGGTGAAGCTGTTGGCTGCGCGGGCGCCGAGGGAGTGCAGAGTGGGTGGCGCGAAGCCGGACAGCGCGACGATCGCATCGGCCCCGACGGACTGGCCCGACTCCTTGTGCGCCTTCATCGCGAAGCTCACCCGGGACAGCCGGACCACCGGGTCCGGCTCGCCGACCGGCAGGTCCACCAGGAAGGACGAGACCCGGTTGCCGAGCGCGCCCTGAGCGTGCTCGGGTCGGACGGAGACGGGCACCATCGCGCGGACCGTGGTGCCGCTGGTGACGGGCTCGCCCCGGGACAGCAGCCAGCCGCGCAGCGCGCCGGCGACCGTGGCGAGCACGACGTCATTCACGGTGCCGCCGTGTGCCTTGCGGACCCGCTTGTAGTCGTCCAGGTCGGTGCGGGCCACGCCGAAGCGCCGCTGCTCGCCGATCGTCACGTTCAGCGGGGTGGCCGGTGCCGGCCGGACGGCGATGCGGGCCGCCGCGGCGAGGCCACCCACGGCCCCGGCCATCTTCGTCGCCGTGCTGCGGACGTCGAGCAGGCCCATCCGGACCGTGTCGACCACGGCGGTCGGCCGGCGGGCCAGCTCGTTGACGGCGTCCGCGACCAGGCCGAGCGCACCCGGCGGCGACTGCGGCATCCACAGGTCCGCCGGCACGTCCCGCGGGGTCGGCGTGATGTCGAGGATCACCTGGCCGATGTCCACGGCGCTGATGCCGTCGACCATGGCGTGGTGGGTCTTGGTGATCACCGCGATCCGGCCGCCCTCGAGGCCCTCCACCAGGTACATCTCCCAGAGGGGGCGGTTGCGGTCGAGCCGGCGGGACATGAGCCGGCCGACCAGCTCGCGCAGCTGCGCGTCGGAGCCCGGCCGCGGCAGCGCCGAGCGGCGCACGTGGAACGTCACGTCGAAGTCACTGTCGTCGACCCAGACCGGGTTGGCCAGGTGGCCCGGGACCGAGCGGATCTTCTGCCGGTAGCGCGGAACCAGGCTGATCCGCTCCTCGATGAGCCTCACCAGCCGGTCGTAGTCGAAACCCTCCTCGGGAGGCTGGAAGACCGCCAGGCCGCCGACGTGCATCGGCGTCGTCGGCTCCTCGAGATAGAGGAACGACACGTCGAGAGCACTCAACCGGTCGGCCACCACGACGCACCTCCTCGACGGCTCCCCCGCGAACCCGGCGGAGTCCGCTCCGGGGCGAGCAGGTCCATCGTGACACGCGACCGTGCCGGACATCATTCGCCGTGCACAGGTGCGCCTTCCGTCCACACACCCGCGGCGAGCGCTTGCCGCCGGGGTCCGGTGGGGCTAGGGGTCCGGCCAAGTCGATCACCGCAACGACAGCCCCAGCAGCGTCTCCAGCTCCCCGACCGTCGCGTCCAGGCCGGCGTGCTGGACGGCGACCATCCCGATCTCGGCAGCGGCCCGGACGTTGGGCGCGAGGTCGTCGACGAAGACCACCTCGGCGGGCGTCAGGCCGAGCCGCTCGGCCGCGAGCAGGTAGATCTGCGGGTCCGGCTTGCGGAGCCCGACCTCGGCGGAGATCACCACCACGTCGAAGAGCAGGTCCCACCCCTCCCGCGGGTAGTCGAGCCCCCAGGAGTTGGACAGCAGGCCGGTGCGGAAGCCGGCCTCGCGGACCGCGCGGACGACGGCCGCCATGCCGGCGTCCGGCCGGAAGCCGGAGAACATGCGCGTCAACAGGCCGGCCGCCTTCGGCAGGTCGCCGGGCGAGCCGGCAAGTTCCGCGGCGAGCTGCCGCTCGAAGTCCTCCGCCGTCATCCGACCGGTCTCGAGGTCGTGCACGGCGTTGCTCCCGGGGCCGGCGAACAGCCATCGACGCATCAGGCTGCGGAACCGCTCCGGGTCGATCCCATCCGCCCTCAGCCAGGTATCCATCGCCTCGGAGAGGGAGTTGGTGAGCACGCCGCCGTAGTCGACGAGCAGTCCGCGAAGCTCCGCCACGGCGTCTGGTCTACCCGAGGCTCGGACAAGGCGTGCAGGGCCGCCGCCTCGCGAACGGCCGCCCGGCGGCAGCGGGCTCGGCCGGCACACCTCGAACTCGGCCGCCAGCAACGCGTCGACCTACGACTCCAGGTCCGCGAACAGGTGTGCGCAGCGCATCGGGCCTCCACCTGCTTTGTCCACAGAAGCCCAGTATGACCCTTGACGGGAACTTCGTTCCGGGCATACAAAGCCAATGCAGGCAAACTGGTCCACCCGGAGGCTCTCGTGGAAGGTCGGGCACTCAGCCGAGGTCTCGGCCTGCTCGTCGTCGGGATCGTGCTGCTGCGCTGGGCGGCGCCGGATCCGGCCGCCGTTCTTCCGTTGTTGCACGATCCGCTGCGTGCGGTCGAGCGGGGCGGCCCCGACGTCATCGCCGGAGCGCTCGCCGGCCTTTCCGGCTGGCTGGCGCTGCTATGGCTGGTGGCTGGTGGTGCGCTGGTCGCCGCAGCCCGGCTGCCCGGATCGGCCGGCCGGCTGGCCGCTTCGGCGTCTCGGTTGGCGCTCCCCGCCGGCATGCGGCGGCTGGTCGCCGTCGTGCTCGGCGTGGCGCTCTCGGCGGCGACCGGGGAGGTCGCCCTGGCAGCCGAGACCGGCGACCGCCCGGCCTCCTGCGACACCGCCCAGGTCGCGACGGCGCCTTCACTTCTCGGCCCTGATCCGGGCGCCCCCGTGCGCACGCAAGCCCAGCGCGGGAGGGCCAGGACGGCGCGAGCGCCTCTCCGCGCTGGCAGCACGGACTGGCCGCTGCCCGAGGCCGAGGGGCTCGCGATCGACTGGCCGCTGGCTGGGAAGACCGGCGTGGACGGACGGTGGTCCTCGGGAGCTGCGCTCGACTGGCCGCTGCGCCGCTTCCCCGAGCCCCCCACTCCCGCCCCGGCCGACTCGGGGGCTATGGCGCGGTCGTCTCGGCCGGCGACACGCCCTGGTCGATCGCCCCCCGCCGGCTGGGCCCTCGGGCATCCGACGGCGAAGTCGACGCCGAGTGGCGGCGATGGCACGCGGCGAACGGGTCCGTGGTCGGCCCCGCCCAGGCACGGTCACGACCCGGCCTGCGCCTGCGCCTGCGACTGCGCCTGCGCCTGCGCCTGCACGCACCCTGGCCGCCGTCCTGAGCAGGCGCGTCCCGACCCACTCTCCGCTCCACCTCGTCCCGGAGGTCACCGTGACCGCTTCGCTGCTCGACCCTGCCCTCAGGCCCGTTCCGCTGCCGCCACCGGTCCCGCATGGCGGCCCGTGCCGGCGCCCGACCGTCCGCCGGGCGCCGGCACTGGAGCCGCCCTACGACGACGAGCTTCCCGAGGGCCGTCTGCGTGTGGTCCCTCAGCTCGAGGAGCTGCCCTTCGAAGGCCCGCCGCCACGCCGGTTCGAGCGCAACATCGACTTCTTCGACCCGCAGCCGACGCCCCGCCGCGAGCTGCCGGAGCCGGAGCAGTGGGCGACCCGGTTCCTGCAGGCGGTGGTGGAGACGCTGGCCGGCTCCCGGTCGTCCGCCCAGCTGCAGGAGTGGACGAGCCTGCCGGTGTACTCGCTGGTCAGCCGGGCGGCGCAGGACCGGCGGTGGGCGGCGACGAACGGCCTCCTGCCAGCGGTCCGGTCCGTGCACGTGGGCGAGCCGGCGGACGGCGTGGCCGAGGTGTCGGCGGTGGTCCAGCAGGGCCGGCGCTACCGGGCGATCGCCGCTCGGCTGGAGGGCTTCGACGGCCGGTGGCGCTGCGTCGCGTTACAGCTCGGCTGATGTCACGGGCGTCGGTCAGTGGGCGCCGGCGGGAGCGCCGTGGCAGCGCTTGTACTTCTTCCCGGAGCCGCAGGGACACGGAGCGTTCCGGGCCGGTTCGCTGCTGCTCACCGCCGTCCCCGCGGGCGCAGCCTTCTCCGATTTGTCCGACTCCGCCAAGTCCAGCGAGGGCGCCGAATATTGCAGGTTGTCCGCGCGATGGCGCGCCTGCAGCCCCTTGGCGGACAGCGCCGGAGCCGGCCGGCGCCCGTTCGGCGCCCGCTCGACCGCCGGGACCGGCTCCGCCTGCTCCGGGGCAACCGCGACCGCCCCGGGCTCCGGCTGCACCGGCTGCACCTCGACCTCGACGTTGAACAGGAAGCCGACAGACTCCTCCTTGATCGCGTCGAGCATCGCACCGAACATGTCGAAACCCTCCCGCTGGTATTCCACCAGCGGATCGCGCTGCGCCATCGCCCGCAGGCCGATGCCCTCCTGCAGGTAGTCCATCTCGTACAGGTGCTCGCGCCACTTCCGGTCAAGCACCTGCAGGACAACCCGGCGCTCCAACTCGCGCAGCACCTCGGAGCCGAGCTCCTCCTCGCGCGCTTCGTACGCCGCCTGCGCGTCGGCCGTCAGCAACTCGGTGAGCTGTTCCGCCGACAGCCCGGACCGGTCACCGCCGGCCTCCGAGATGACGTCCTCGACGGTGAGCGAGATCGGGTAGAGCGAGCGCAGCGCGGTCCACAGCGTGTCCAGGTCCCAGTCCTCCGGGTAGCCCTCCGCGGTCGCACCCTCGACGTAGCCGGTGACCACGTCGCCGGTCATGTGCTGGACCTGCTCCTGGAGGTCGGCACCATCGAGGACGCGACGGCGCTCGTTGTAGATGACCGTGCGCTGCCGGTTGAGGACCTCGTCGTACTTGAGCACGTTCTTGCGGATCTCGAAGTTCTGCTGCTCGACCTGGGTCTGCGCGGACTTGATCGCGCGGGAGACCATCCTCGACTCGATCGGCTCGTCCTCCGGCATGTTGAGGCGGGTCATGATCGCCTCGACGGCGCTGGCGTTGAACCGCCTCATCAGGTCGTCGCCGAGCGAGAGGTAGAACCGGGACTCGCCCGGGTCGCCCTGCCGTCCGGAGCGGCCGCGCAGCTGGTTGTCGATGCGGCGGGACTCGTGCCGCTCGGTGCCCAGCACGTACAGACCACCAGCCTCGACGACCTCCTCGTGCTCCTTCGCCACCTGCGCCTTGGTGTCCTCGACCGCCCGCTCCCAGGCGGCCTCGTACTCCTCCGGGGTGTCCGTGGGCGAAAGTCCGCGGTCACGCAGCTGCAGGTCGGCGATGAACTCGGGGTTGCCGCCGAGCACGATGTCCGTACCCCGGCCGGCCATGTTGGTCGCCACCGTCACCGCGCCGCTGCGGCCGGCGAGCGCGACGATCATCGCCTCCTTCTCGTGGTACTTCGCGTTGAGCACCTCGTGCGGGACGCCGCGACGCAGCAGCATCGCCGAGAGCAGCTCCGACTTCTCCACGCTCGCCGTGCCGACCAGCACCGGCTGGCCGGCCTCGACCCGCTCGGCGATGTCGTCCACCACCGAGGCGAACTTGGCGGTCTCGGTCTTGTAGACCACGTCCGGCTGGTCGTCGCGGATCATCGGCTGGTTGGTCGGGATCGGCACCACGCCGAGCTTGTAGATCTGGTGCAGCTCGGCGGCCTCGGTCTGCGCCGTACCGGTCATCCCGGCGAGCTTGTCGTAGAGCCGGAAGTAGTTCTGCAAGGTGATCGTCGCAAGGGTCTGGTTCTCGTCCTTGATCGGCACGCCTTCCTTGGCCTCGATGGCCTGGTGCATGCCTTCGTTGTAGCGTCGGCCGTGCAGCACGCGGCCGGTGAACTCGTCGACGATCAGCACTTCGCCGTTGGTGACGATGTAGTCGCGGTCGCGCTTGTAGAGCTCCTTCGCCTTCAGCGCGTTGTTGAGGTAGCCGACCAGGGGGGTGTTGACCGCCTCGTAGAGGTTGTCGATGCCGAGCTGGTCTTCGACCTTCTCGACGCCGGCCTCCGTGATCGCGACCGTCCGCTTGCCTTCCTCGACCTCGTAGTCGGTGTCCTTCTTCAACAGCGGCGAGAGCCTAGCGAACTCCTGATACCACCGGGCGCTCTGCTCGGCCGGACCGCCGATGATCAGCGGGGTCCGTGCCTCGTCGATGAGGATGGAGTCGACCTCGTCCACGATCGCGTAGTTGTGCCCGCGCTGGACGCAGTCCTCCAGGCTCCAGGCCATGTTGTCACGCAGGTAGTCGAAGCCGAACTCGTTGTTGGTGCCGTAGGTGATGTCGGCCCCGTAGGCCTTGCGCCGCTCCTCCGGGGTCATCTGGGCGAGGATGACGCCGACCTCCAGGCCGAGCAGCCGGTGGATCCGCCCCATCCACTCCGAGTCACGCTTGGCCAGGTAGTCGTTGACGGTGACGACGTGCACGCCGTTGCCGGCCAGCGCGTTCAGGTAGGAAGGCAGCACGGCGGCGAGCGTCTTGCCCTCGCCGGTCCTCATCTCGGCGATGTTGCCGAGGTGCATGGCGGCCCCGCCCATGATCTGCACGTCGAAAGGGCGCTGGCCCAGCGTCCGCTTGGCCGCCTCACGGACGGTCGCGAACGCCTCCGGGAGCAGGTCGTCGAGCGCTTCCCCATCGGCGTAGCGCTGGCGGAACTCGCCGGTCATGGCGCGCAGCTCGGCGTCGCTGAGCTTCTGGAAGTCCTCTTCGATCGAGTTGACCTGCTCAGCAATCCGCCCGAGCTTGCGCAGGAGCTTGCCCTCACCCGCTCGCATGACCCTGTCGATGATGGCTGGCACTTCTCGTCGTGCTCCTCGCGAATCTGGCTGTGAAAGGGATTGCCGCCCGCGCCCGGACGGCCGGCCGCCTGCCGCCGCGGCAGGCGGCAGGCACAGCGCTCTCCACAGCCATCGTAGG
>DASPYH010000377.1:0-3694 GCA_035636875.1 Mycobacteriales bacterium
CATTCAGGTCCGTCCGCGGCCCGGACAATCTCGGCGGCCGCCCGACGAGCGTCGCAGTGTCCGAATGGCAAGGTCACATGGAGTGCAGGCCATCCGCGATGCGGTCGACCACGAGCGCCGGGCTGATCGTCCTGCGAGCTCCACTGCATTCGCACGCGCCGCCCAAGGCGCCCTAAGCCAACTCCCAGTGGCGCGACCAGGGGGTCGTATGACGTGGACCTGTCGGCGCGTTGACAGGTTCCGGAGCATGACGGCCAGCTCAATCGGTGGCCTACGCCGGGGGGCCGGCCGGCCGCCTGGGGCGAGTGGGAGCCCCGGAGTGACCTCTCGTCAGAGCCGGACGGCACGCCACCAGCCCAGGGCTGACACCGCAAGGAAGGCCAGCACGATCGCGAGGTGACCGGTGCCGGTGCCGGCGCCTATCCACGGATCCCGGATCGACTGGGTGACGTGGGTCAGCGGCAGCAGGTCGGCGACCCGGCGTAGGCCGTCGCCCATCACGCTGGGCGGCGGGCCGCCCCCGCCGAGCAAGAACGACGGGAAGAAGGCGAGCAGGCCGATGCCCTGCGCGGCGCGTGCGTTCGGGACCACCGAACCGATCAGCAGCCCGATGCTGGTGAAGGTCACCGCGCCGGCGAGGAGCGCGAGGACAGTCGGGATCGGCGAGTCGACCGGCGGCAGGCCGTACACGGGCGCGGCGACGGCGAGCATCACCGCCGAGCCGACGAGCGTGAGCACCACGCCGACCGCGATCGACGCCACCGCGAACGACCACCGCGGGAAGCCGGCGGCCGCGAAGCGGCGGAGCACCCCGCGCTCCCGGTACGCCGCGACGTGCACCGGGACCATCACCAGGCCGATCGCCGCGATGATCACGGCGAGGTACGACGAGACGTACCAGTCGGACGGGTCGATACCACCGAAATCGGGTGCGTCCTCGGCGGCGAAGGAGCCGGCGATGACCAGCACGGTCACCACCGGGAAGGCGAAGACGAAGGCGAGCACGAGCGGCTCGCGCAGCACCAGGCGCAGCTCGGCGCGGATCAGCCGGGCGACGGTGGCGCCCGCGGAGCGGCTGGCGGGCGCGGTGACGACGGTGTCGGTGGTCATTGGGAGCCTCCGGAGCTCAGCAAGGAGACCAGGGCGGCCTCCAGGTCGGGCATGAGCACTGCGAGATCGGTCGGGACCCGCCCGCGCCTCACCATGTCGGCGCCGAGGTAGGCGACCATCGTCCGGTCGCCGTTCACCTCGACCGTGTCGCCGGTACGCCGGACGTCCCGGACCCCGGGAAGGCCGTCCCAGGCGGGGAAGTCGGTGCCGGGCCAGCTGAACCGGACCGTCGCCCACGGCGCGTTCCGGTCCACGAGCTGGGCCGGCGTGCCGCTGTCGATCACCCGGCCGTCGCGCATCACCACGACGCGGTCGCACAGCGCCTCGGCCTCGTCCATGTAGTGGGTGACCAGCAGGACCGTGGTGCCACCGTCGCGCAGCGCCCGGATGGCGTCCCAGACGTCGCGGCGGGCAGCCGGGTCGAGGCCCTGGGTGAGCTCGTCGAGCACGACCAGGTGCGGCCGGTTCAGGAGGGCGAGCACCAGGAACAGCCGCTGGCGCTGGCCCCCCGACAGCGCCGAGAACGCTCTGCGCCGGTGGCCGGCGAGGCCGAAGGCGCTCAGCAGCCCGTCGACCGGCGCCGACCGCGGCCCCCGGAACAGCTCGATCGCCTCCGCCACCCGCATCCGGTCCGGCAGCGCGGAGTCCTGCTGCTGGCTGCCGATCAGCGAGCGCAGCCTCGCTCCGTCGACCGCCGGGTCGAGCCCGAGCACCCGGATGGACCCGCCGTCCGCGCGCCGCAGCCCCTGCAGGCACTCGACGGTCGTCGTCTTGCCGGCGCCGTTCGCGCCGAGCAGACCGACGATCTCGCCGTCGTGGACGTCGAGGTCGACGCCGTCGACGACGGTCCGGTGGCCGTACCGCTTGCGCAGCCCGCGCACCTGCACCACCGGGGTGGTCATGGCCTTGCCTCCTCCGGCGGGACCTTCTCGCCTCGCCAGCGACGCTAGGCACGGGCGGTGGTGTCCACATCGGACCGCGGGCCGGTTCGGCGGGTCCGCCCGCGGGTGGAGGACGAGCCGTCAGGGGGAGGAGATGCCGTGCTGGTAGGCGTAGACGATCGCGCCGGCGCGGTCGCGGACGCCGAGTTTCGCGAAGATGCTGCCGACGTGCGTCTTGACCGTCGCCTCGCTCACGAACAGAGCAGTGGCGATCTCTCCGTTGGACGCGCCGGTCGCCATCTGCCTGAGCACGTCGAGCTCCCGCTCGGTGAGGTCGCCGGCCCTCGCCGCCGCCCGGTGCCGGGGGAGCGCGGAGCGGCGGGTCACCTCCAGCACCCGCGGGGTGACGGCCGGGTCCAGCCAGGCGCCGCCGCCGGCGACCGCGCGAGTCGCCGCGATCAGGTCCTCGGCAGACGCCTCCTTCAGCACGAAGCCCGCGGCGCCGGCCTCGATCGCGCCCCAGAGCACCTCGTCCTCGTCGAAGGTGGTCAGCACCAGCACGGGCGGCCCACCCAGCTCGCGCAGTCGCCGGGTGGCTTCGATGCCGTCGACGCCACGCATGCGGACGTCCATCAGCACGACGTCAACGCCGTCCGGCCGCGCCTGCACCGCCGCCACCGCCTCGGCGCCATCCCCGCACTCGGCGGCGATGGTGAAGCCGTCGGCCTCCGCGAGCACCCAGCGCAGGCCGGCGCGGACCAGTGGCTGATCGTCGACGAGCACGACGGTCACCGGCCGCGCGGCCCGGCGCCGGTCATCGTGGCTGCCGCCGGGCTGCTCGTCCGGTCGACCCCGGGGGCCGCTCACCGCGCCTGCCCGGTGGGCGAGCCGGCCGACTGGGCGACCGGTCCGTCGGCCGGGCCGCCGGCAGCCGTGCCGGCGCGGGGGATACGGGCCTGGACCCGCCAGCCGGTGGGAGTCGGGCCGGCGTCGAGGGTGCCGCCGAGCGCCTCCACCCGCTCGCGCATGCCGACCAGTCCCACGCCGCCGGCGCCTGCGGCGCCTGATGGCCGGGACGCGCTGCCGGCGTCCGTGACGACCACCTCCACCACGTCCGGGCGTACGGCCACCCGCACCTGGGCTGGCGCGCCGCTCGCGTGCCGGGTCGCGTTCGCCAGCGACTCCTGAACGACCCGGTAGACCGCCAACCCGATGATCGCCTCCACGGCATCCAGCTCACCGGTCACGGTGAGGCGGACCGTCGACCCGGCGGCAGCCGTACGCTTCACCAGTTCTGGCACGTCGGCGGCGGTGAGGGTCGGTGCGAGCGCCGTGCCCGCCTCGTCCCGCAGCGCCGCCACGCTGCGGCGGATCTCGGTCAGCCCGGCCTTGCCGATCCCCTCCGCCTGCCGGAGCGCCTCCTCGGCCGCGTCCGGGTCGTCACGCACCCGGCGGCGGGCGCCGGTGACGTGCAGCAGGAGTACGCCGAGCGAGTGGCCGACCAGGTCGTGCAGCTCCGCGGCGATCCGCCGCCGTTCGAGATGCACCGCCTGCTCGGCCAGCCGTTCGCGGGTGGCGGTCAGCTCGGCGACCAGCGCGCGGAAGCGGCGGGTCTGCTCGGCGGACAGCCAGCCGAACACGATGCCGCCGGTCCAGAACGGCCAGCCCCAGTCCGGCTGGGCTGCGAGCGTGACCGCGGCCGG
>DASPYH010000378.1:0-11262 GCA_035636875.1 Mycobacteriales bacterium
CAGCTCGTCCTGGCGGCCGGCGGCGGGGTCGAAGCGCGGCCGCCGCGCCGCTACGTGCCGGCGGGCGCGGGCGGCGAGCTGCCGGCAGTTCGCCTCGGTGCGCTCGACGATCCGCGCCACCTCGTCGTACGGGTAGTCGAAGACGTCGCGCAGCAGGAAGACGGCACGCTCGACCGGCGACAGCGTCTCGGCCAGGACGAGGAAGGCCATCGAGAGCGACTCGTGCAGCTCGACCCGCTCGGCCGGGTCGGCGCCGGTCAGCAGCGGCTCGGGCAGCCAGGTTCCGACGTACCGCTCGCGCCGCACCCGGGCGGAGCGGAGCTGGTCGAGTGCCAGCCGGGTGGTGACCGTCGCCGCGTACGCCGTCGGCGAGCGCACCTGTTCGGCCGGCTCGGCCGAGTGCATCCGGACCATGGCGTCCTGGACCACGTCCTCCGCCTCGCTGGCGCTGCCCAGCATCCGGTACGCGATCGAGAACATGTAGGGCCGCAGGTCCTCCATCGCCGCGGTCATGCCTGCGATCCAATCACCACCGGCCGTCACACCGCGGACGGCCGTCTCGTCTCCAGGGCATCGACCAGAAGGAGCCGAACCATGCGGATCTTCCTTGCCGGAGCCACCGGAGCGCTCGGGCAGCACCTGGCACCCATGCTCGTCGGCGCGGGCCACGACGTCGTCGGTACGACCCGCAGCCCGGCGAAGGCCACCGCCCTGCGCGCGGCCGGGGTCGAGCCGGCCGTCGTGGACGCGCTGGACCGGGCGGCGGTGCACGAGGCGGTGGCGAAGGCGGAGCCGGACGTGGTCATCCACCAGGTCACCGCGCTGGCCGGCATGAGCGTCCCCCGCCGGTTCGACGAGCAGTTCGCGCAGACCAACCGGCTGCGCACCGAGGGTCTCGACATCCTGCTGGCCGCTGCCGAGGCGGCCGGCGCGCGCCGGTTCGTGGCGCAGAGCTACGCCGGCTGGCCGTTCGAGCGGGTCGGCGGCCCGGTCAAGGACGAGGAGGCCCCGCTCGACCCGCACACCTCGGCTCCGGCCACGCTGGCCGCGATCCGGCACCTGGAGGCGGCGGTGGGCGGCGTACCCGGGCTGGACGGGATCGCCCTGCGGTACGGCGGCTTCTACGGTCCCGGCACCTCGCTAGGAGCGGGCGGCGATGTAGTCGAGATGGTGCGGAAGCGGCGCTTCCCCGTCGTCGGTGCCGGCACCGGCATCTTCTCGTTCTGCCACATCGAGGACGCGGCCCGGGCGACCCTGGCCGCGGTCGAGGGCGGGCCGCCGGGGATCTACAACGTGGTGGACGACGAGCCCGCTCCGGTGTCCCAGTGGCTGCCGTTCCTCGCCAGGGCGGTGGGTGCCAAGCCGCCGAGGCGGGTGCCGGGGTGGCTGGCCCGGCCGCTGATCGGTGCGCAGGGCATGGTCGTGATGACCTCCGCCCGCGGCGCGTCCAACGCGAAGGCCAAGCGCGAGCTCCGCTGGGCGCCGCGCTACCCCAGCTGGCGGGACGGGTTCGTCAACGGCCTCGGCTAAGGGCGTGTCCCGGGGACCTTGGTGGATGCGGACGGCCGTCCATGGACGTGCGCGCCTCCGCGCGGGGCAGCCGATCCGGCCAGCCCGGCGGACGTGCCTGTAGCGGAGCCTCTACCGGCGCGACCGCCGGGCGCCGCCGGCCGGCGTCTGGACGTCGCCCGCGCCGCCGAAGGTCCGCGGGACACGCCCTAACCGCGGGTCGTTGATCGCGGGCGGTCTCGGCGGCCAGCCCGGGTCGCCACCGCCCGGCACCGCGTCGCGGGACGGGATCGCGGCCGCGGTCGTCCGCCGCCGACTCCTCCGGCCCGACCGCGATCGCGATTTTGTGAACGTATTCACAAGTGGTTACGGTGTCTCTGTACGGCAGCCGTTACCACAGCGCGCCGGCGCGTCGACGATCGGGGTTGCCCGAGCGCGCCGGGGCAGGAGTCAGAGCGTGACCGAGCAGCAGGACGCGACACCCGCGGACACCAAGCCGGGGGGCCTCGACGGTTCCCGGGTCGGTCGGGCGCGCGCTGCCGCCGGCGCCCTGAGCCGGGCGATGCGCTCGACGCTGCCGGGCCGCTCGGAACCGCGCCACCCCCCGACGGCCGCCCCCGCCGACCAGCAGCGCAGCGTGCCGGAGGCGACGGTGGCCCGGCTCGCCCTCTACCTGCGGGTGCTGTCCGGGCTGGCCGAGCAGGGCGTGGTCACCGTGTCGTCCGAGGAGCTGGCCAGCGCGGCCGGGGTCAACTCGGCCAACCTGCGCAAGGACCTGTCCCACCTCGGCTCGTACGGCACCCGCGGGGTCGGCTACGAGGTCGCGGTCCTGGTGGAGCGGATCGAGGGCACCCTCGGGCTGACCCGGCACCGGGCGGTCGCGCTGATCGGCATCGGCAACCTCGGCCACGCGCTGGCCGGCTACGACGGCTTCGCGACCCGCGGCTTCCACATCGCCGCGCTGCTCGACGCCGACCCGGTCCGGGTGGGCGAGCGGATCGCCGGTCTCACGGTCCGGCACGTCGACGAGATGGCCGAGGCGATCCGCGAACACGACGTGGCGATCGGCGTGATCGCCACCCCGGCCCACGCGGCGCAGGACGTCTGCGACCGGCTGGTGAGCTGCGGGGTGACCAGCATCCTGAACTTCGCCCCGATGGTGCTCGCGGTGCCCGACGCCGTCGAGGTGCGCCGGGTCGACCTCGCCATCGAGCTGCAGATCCTGTCCTTCCACGAGCAGCGCAAGCTCGAGTCGGTCGTCGCCCTCGGCCGGGACGGGCTGGAGGCGGCCGGGTGAGCCTCCTCGTCGTCGGCCTGTCCCACCGCACAGCTCCGGTGTCGCTGCTCGAGCGCGCCAGCGTCGGCTCCGGAGAGCTGCCGCACGCGCTGCACGAGCTGCTCCGCGGCGATCACGTGTCCGAGGTGCTGGTGCTGTCGACCTGCAACCGGGTGGAGGTGTACGCGGAGGTCGACCGGTTCCACGGCGGCCTGCAGGACACCTCCTCGGTGCTGGCCGAGCGGCTCGACCTCGACGTGCCCTCGCTCGGCGAGCACCTGTACGTGCACTACGAGGACGCCGCCGTGCAGCACCTGTTCTCGGTGGCCGCCGGGCTGGACTCGATGGTCGTCGGCGAGTCGCAGATCCTCGGCCAGCTGCGTGCGGCGTACACGATCGCTGCCCGGCTGGACACCGTCGGCCGCCGGCTGCACGAGCTGTGCCAGCAGGCGTTGCGGGTCGGCAAGCGGGTGCACGCCGAGACCGGCATAGACCGGGCCGGGGCGTCCGTGCTGTCGGTCGCCCTCGGTGAGGCGGAGCGGGTGCTGGGGCGGCTCGCCGAGCGGCGGGCGCTGGTGCTGGGTGCCGGCTCGATGGGGTCGCTGGCAGCCGCCACGCTGCTGCGGGCCGGCGTGGCCGAGCTGATCGTCGCCAACCGCTCGCCGGAGCGGGCCGAACGGCTCACCGCCCAGCTGGGCGGCCAGCCCTCGCTCCGGGTCGACGGCCGGTCGCCCACGATCCGCGCCACCGGCCTGGGCGACCTGCCCGGCGAGCTCGGACGGGCGGACGTGGTCGTCGCCTGCACCGGCGCGATCGGGATGGTGGTGTCCGGGGAGGTGGTCGAGGCCGCTGTCGCCGCTCGCGCCGGCCGGCCGCTGGTGCTGCTCGACCTCGCGCTGCCCCGGGACGTTGACGGCGGGGCCGGCGTTCTTCCGGGCGTGCACTACGTCGACCTCGCCGCGCTGCAGGAGCCGGCGGCCCGGATCGGCGTCCAGGAGGAGGTCGAGCGGGCCCGCCTGATCGTGACCGAGGAGGTGGCCGGCCAGCTCGGGGCACTGCGCGCCATCGCGGTCTCCCCGACCGTGGCCGCCCTGCGGGCGCGCGCTGCCGAGGTGGTCGAGGCCGAGCTCACCCGGCTGGACGCGCGGCTGCCCGGGCTGGACGGCGCGACCCGTGCCGAGCTCGCCCGCAGCGTGCACCGGGTCGTGCAGACCCTGCTGCACGCGCCGACGGTGCGGGTCAGGCAGCTTGCCGAGCGACCGGGCGGGGACGCGTACGCGGACGCGCTGCGGGAACTGTTCGACCTCGACCCGGCCGCGACCGCGGCCGTCGTCTCGGTCGCGCCGCCGCCCGAGGGAGGGCTGTCATGACCGCCGTGCGGATCGGCACCCGGGGCAGCCCGCTGGCCCGCAGCCAGACCTCCGCCGTCGCGGAGGCGGTCGTCGGCGAGCTGGGTCGCAAGGTGGAGATCGTCGACGTGGTCACCCTGGGCGACCGGTCCTCCGCCGCGCTGGCCCAGATCGGCGGCACCGGGGTCTTCGTCTCCGCGCTGCGCGACGCGCTGCTCGCCGGCGAGATCGACCTGGCCGTGCACTCGTACAAGGACCTGCCGACCGCCGCGGCCACCGGCCTGGCGATCGCCGCCGTCCCGCGCCGCGAGGACCCGCGCGACGTGCTGGTGGCCCGCGACGGGCTCAGCCTCGGCGAACTGCCGCGCGGATCCCGCGTCGGCACCGGGTCGCCGCGGCGAGCCGCCCAGCTGCGTGCGCTCGGTTTCGGCGTCGAGGTGGTGCCCATCCGAGGCAACGTGGACACGCGGCTCCGCAAGGTCGCCGACGGCGAGCTGGACGCGGTCGTGCTCGCCCGGGCCGGGCTGGCCCGCCTCGATCGGCTGGACGCGGTGACCGAGGTGCTCGATCCCCTGCAGGTGCTGCCCGCGCCCGCGCAGGGCGCGCTGGCGGTCGAGTGCCGCGCGGTCGACGTCGACCTGATCGCCGAGCTCGCCGCGCTCGACCACACCGACTCCCGCGCCGCGGTCGCGGCCGAGCGTGCCCTGCTCACCGCGCTGGAGGCGGGCTGCACCGCCCCGGTGGGCGGGCTCGCCGAGGTCGTCGACGGGGACGACGGCCTCGAGGTGTTCCTCCGCGGCTCGGTGACCGCGGCCGACGGCTCCGACGCCGTGCGGCTGTCCGCCACCGGACCGGTGACCGAAGCCGAGGCGATCGGCCGGCGGTTGGCCGCCGACCTGCTCGCCGACGGTGCCAGCAAACTCCTGGGGAGCCCGCGATGACGCGCGCGCGCAAGACAGTCGGTCGGATCACGTTCGTCGGGGCTGGACCCGGCGACCCGGGCCTGCTCACGGTCCGGGCCGCCGACATCCTGCGCACCGCCGGTCTCGTGCTGGTGGACCCCGACGTTCCGCCCTCCGTCACCGCCGTCGCCGGGCCGTCCGCCGAGGTGCGGCCCGCCGTGGGCGACCCGGACGCGGTCGCGGCCACGCTGGTCGCGGAGGCCCGGTCCGGCTGCGATGTGGTCCGGCTGGTCGGCGGGGACCCGCTGTCCGCCGACGCGGTGGTCCGCGAGGCTGTCGCGGTGGCCACCGCCGGGGCGCCGTTCGAGGTGGTGCCGGGGGTGCCGACCGCGATCGGCGTGCCCGGGTACGCGGGTGTGCCGGTGGGCTCCGCGCACACCACGGTCGACGTCCGCGACGAGGTGGACTGGTCCGGCCTGTCCGGCGCGCCGGGAACGCTGGTGCTGACCGCGCTGCCGGCGCATCTGGGCAAGATCGCCGCCGCCCTGCTCGAGCAGGGCCGGCCCGGGGACACGCCGGTGAGCGTGACCGCCGACGGCACCGGCCCCGCGCAGCGGACGGTCGGCACGACGCTGGCCGGGGTCGAGGCGGACGCGTCCGAGCTGACCGGCTCGCTGGTCGTGACGGTCGGCGACGCGGCGGCGGAGCGGGACCGCCTGTCCTGGTGGGAGAGCCGCCCCCTGTACGGCTGGAAGGTCCTGGTGCCGCGCACCAAGGAGCAGGCCGGCGCGATGAGCGAGCGGCTGCGGGCGTACGGCGCGGTGCCGGTCGAGGTGCCGACCATCGCGGTCGAGCCGCCGCGGACCCCGGCGCAGGTGGAGCGCGCGATCAAGGGTCTGGTCACCGGCCGGTACGAGTGGATCGTGTTCACCTCGACCAATGCGGTGCGCGCGGTGCGGGAGAAGTTCGACGAGTTCGGCCTCGACGCGCGGGCCTTCGCCGGTGTGAAGATCGCCTGTGTGGGGGCCGCGACCGCGGACGCCGTGCGGGCCTTCGGCATCCAGCCCGAACTCATCCCGAGCGGCGAGCAGTCCTCGGAGGGGCTGCTGGAGGACTTCCCGCCGTACGACGAGGTGCTCGACCCGATCGACCGGGTGCTGCCGCCGCGCGCGGACATCGCCACCGAGACGCTGGCGGCCGGGCTGCGCGAGCGCGGGTGGGAGATCGACGATGTGACGGCGTACCGGACCGTCCGCGCGGCGCCGCCGCCGGCCGGCATCCGGGACGCCATCAAGTCGGGCGGCTTCGACGCGGTCTGCTTCACCTCGTCGTCCACCGTCCGCAACCTGGTCGGCATCGCCGGCAAGCCGCACCCGCGGACGGTGGTGGCGTGCATCGGGCCGCAGACCGTCGCGACCGCGCGGGAGTTCGGGCTGCGCCCGGACGTGGAGCCGGAGGTGGCGACCGTGGACACGCTGGTCGACGCGCTGGCCGCGTTCGCCGCGCAGCGCCGGGAGAGCGGGGACGCTACGCCGCCGCCGAAGCGGAGCCGCCGGGCGACGGGCCGGCCCCGGTGAGCGGCCGGGAGGGTGGTTACCCGGTCGTCAGGCCGCGGCGGCTGCGGCGCACGCCCGCGCTGCGCCGGCTGGTGGCCGACGTCCGAGTGCACCCGTCGGACCTGATCCTGCCGCTGTTCGTGAAGGAGGGGATCGGCGAGCCGCTGCCGGTGGCGTCGATGCCGGGCGTCGTGCAGCACACGGTCGAGTCGCTGGCGAAGGCGGCGTACGAGGCGGTCGAGGCCGGGGTCGGCGGGCTGGCCCTGTTCGGCATCCCGGCGGTCAAGGACGGCCGGGGCTCGGCGGCGGACGACCCGGACGGGATCGTCCAGGTCGCCCTTCGCCGGCTGGTCCCCGAGGTCGGCGACGACACCGTGCTGATCGCCGACCTGTGCCTGGACGAGTACACCGACCATGGCCACTGTGGAGTGATCCGTCCGGATGGGACGGTGGACAACGACGCGACGCTGGAGCGGTACGCCTCGATCGCCGTCGCGCAGGCGGCCGCCGGCGCGCACGTGGTGGCGCCGAGCGGGATGATGGACGGTCAGGTCGGCGCGATCCGCTCTGCCCTGGACGGGGCGGGCGCGACGGACGTGGCGATCCTGGCATACGCGGCGAAGTACGCGTCGGCGTTCTACGGACCGTTCCGGGACGCGGCTGAGTGCGCGCCGCGGTTCGGCGACCGGTCGGCGTACCAGCAGGACCCGGCGCGCTCCGTCCGCGACGCGCTGCGCGAAGTGGCGCTGGACGTCGCCGAGGGCGCGGACGCGGTGATGGTGAAGCCGGCGCTGGCCTACCTCGACGTGGTCGCCGCCGTCCGCGCCGCGGTGGACCTGCCGGTCGCGGCTTACCAGGTCAGCGGGGAGTACGCGATGGTCGAGGCCGCCGCCGCCCGCGGCTGGGTCGACCGCGACCGGATCATCGCCGAGACGCTGACCGCGGCGAAGCGAGCGGGCGCGGACCTGATCCTGACCTACTGGGCCGCCGAGGTCGCCCGCGGCTTGAGGTAGCTCGCCCGCGGTCGTCGGCGGGTCACGAGCCACATCGACCGCGAATGGTCCGGCGCGGGTGGCAGCGCGACCCGTCGGCGCTCGTCCGAGCGATGCCGGGTCCGCTGGCGGCCCGACCGTGGTGCTGGTTCGCCTCAGCTCGGGCAGGTCGGCAGCGGCGTCGGGCTCGGGGACCCGGACGGCGTGCTGGTCGGGCTTGCCGTCGGCGTCCCGGTCGGGGTGGGCGAGGGCGTCGTGGTCGGCGTCGCCGTGCCGGTCGGGGTCCCGGTCGGGGTCCCAGTCGGGGTTGGCGACCCGGTGGGCACCGGCGTGCAGGTGGGCGTCGTCCCAGGGGGCTTGGTGCCCGGGGGCGAGGTGGCTGGTGAGGTCGTGCCTGGTGACGTGGTGCCCGGTGAGGTCGTGGCCGGCGCGGTCGTCCTGGGCGCCGTCGTTGCGGGCGTCGTCGTCGGCGTCGTGCCGCCCGGGGTCGTCGTTCCGGGTGTCGTCGGCGAGGGCGTGCTGGCCGCGGGCGGCTTGCCCACCGTCCCCGGCGGCAGAGTCGGCTTCCTCGGCGGCGGCAGCGACCGCGGCGTGCGGTCCGGGGCCGGCAGCCGGTCGACCCGGACACCGCGCGCGTACTCCGCGCTCAGGTCGAGGACGAGTCGCACGTACTCCTCGGACGGGTTGTAGCTGTAGACCGCGTCGCGCTGACCGGCCTGGGTGCTCAGGTCGCCACCGGCCCTGCACAGGTAGCGCGCGGCGGCGAGGGCGACGTCGTTGATGTTGAACGGATCAGCCTTGCCGTCGCCGTTGCCGTCCACCGCGAACATCGCCCACGTGCCGGGGATGAACTGCATGGGTCCGACCGCGCGGTCGAAGGTGACGTCCCCGTCGTAGCGGCCGTGGTCGGTGTCCGCGATCCGGGCGACGCCGGGTCGGCCGTCCAGCGGGATGCCGAGGATCGGCGGGTCGGACCGCCCGTCCCGCAGCAGTGTCGAGCCGCCGTAGCGCCCGTGGTCGGACTCGACCCGCCCGATGGCGGCGAGCAGTGACCAGGACAGCCGGCAGCCGGGGTCCTCCTTGGCCATGCGACGCTCGGCCGCCTGGTAGGCCTGCATGGCGACGACCGGGATGCCGTTGGCGGCCAGGCCGCCGGCCGCCTCGCCCGAGGGCATGCCGACGCCAGTGGTGGAGCCGGCGCCAGTGACGGAGCCGGCGCCGGATCGCGCCAGCCTGCCCGGCGCGGTCGCGGAGGCGGCGGAGCCGGGGTCCGCCAGCCAGGGCGACTGGCCGGGTGGCGGCTCAGGCGACGCGGCGGCCAGGCCGGGCGCGGGCGGGTCGGCTACGCGCGCGGCGGATGCCGAGGTCGACGCGGCCGCCACGGCCGCGAGGATGGCGAGTGCCAGCGGCAGCGCCTGCCGGCCGGCGGGCAGCGGTGGACGCATGACCCGGGGTCGCCAGCGTCCGGCCAATCCGCGCATCCACCCTCCTCGGTCCGGTCAGCTCAGACGACTTGACGACCCTAACCCCGGGGCCGCTACCCGTCTGGGTGATTCCGGGTGGCGGCCCCGGGGGGCGGCAGGGTTAGATGACCCGGCCGGGACGGGTTTCAGCCCGTCTCCCCGCATGCTCGGCCGGTCTGACCGTCCAGCGACGTACGTCCCCGGTCCGTCCTGCTTCGCCAACCTCCTGAGGAGACCCTTGCGCCGCCGCCTCGCCGCCGCCGTCGCGACGACCACCCTGACGCTGACCGCCGGGATCGTCGCCGTCGCGACGCTCGGACCGTCCGCACCCGCGGGTGCGGCCGAGGACTACCCGGCTCCCGCCGACGGCGTGTTCACCGTCACCGGCCACGGCTACGGCCACGGGATCGGGCTGTCCCAGTACGGCGCGCGCGCCGCGGCGACGCAGGGGCTGACCGGCGGCCAGATCCTCGACTTCTACTATCCGGGCACCGCCACCGCGACCGATGCGGCCGGCTCGTCGATCCGGGTCCGGCTGATGGCCGCGTCGACGGCCGCGGTGCCGGTCCAGGGCGGCGCCGGGCTGGCCGTCCGCGATGCGGCCACCGGCCAGTCGACACCGTTGCCCGCCGCGGCGGCCCGCTACCGGATCGTCGCCGACGCGGCCGCGCTGCGGGTGCAGTCCTCCACCGACGCGGGCGTCACCTGGTCGCCGGTCACGCTGAGCGGCGGCGCGGCCGGTGCGTCCGGCCCGCTGGTCTTCGAGGCGGCCGGCGCCATCCGGCTCTACTACCCGGACGGGACGTCCCGGGACTACGAGGGCACGGTGGCCGGCGTCCGGGCCGGCACCGCGACCCTCTACACGGTCAACACACTCGGCCTCGACGCGTACGTGAACGGCGTGCTGGGCCGGG
Organism: Mycobacteriales bacterium; assembly: GCA_035636875.1. Classification (GTDB taxonomy): domain Bacteria; phylum Actinomycetota; class Actinomycetes; order Mycobacteriales; family CADCTP01; genus CADCTP01. Next base: position 9,962 of record DASPYH010000378.1, read on the forward strand.
AGATGCCGTCCTACTGGCCGGCCGCCGCGCTGCGGGCCCAGGCCGTCGCCGCCCGGACCTACGCCGGGTTCGCGCGAGCCAGCCGGCCGTCGAGCGCGCTGTGGGACATCTGCGACACGACTCAGTGCCAGGTGTACGGCGGCCGCCGGCTCTACTCCGGCGCCACGGTGACCGACCTGCAGCCGACCTCGGTCCGGGACGCCGTCGCGGCCACCGCCCGGCAGTTGCGGACCTATGCCGGCGCGCCGATCTTCGCCCAGTTCAGCGCGAGCAACGGCGGCTACTCGGTGGCCGACACCCGCTTCCCCTACCTGGTCGCCAAGCCGGACCCGTACGACCCGGTCAACAACCCGTACGCCACCTGGACCGCGACGCTGAGCGTCGCCCGGCTGGCCCAGTGCTTCCCGGCGGCCGGCACGGTCCAGCGGCTGAGCATCCTCACCCGCGACGGGCACGGCCAGTGGGGTGGGCGGATCCTCACCGCCCGGCTCTACGGCCGGACCGCGGCCGGCGCCGCCGTGCAGCAGGACGTGACCGGCAGCGCGCTGCGCTCGTGCGGGTCGGCGACCGGCTTCCGCACCACGTACGCCACGGTCACCTCGACCTGGCGCTCGACCGGCTCGCCAGCGGCGGTGCGGCGGACGGACGAGACGCTGGAGGTCTTCGCGCGCGGGCCGCAGGGCGACCTCTACCACCGCAGCTACCGGCCGACGGGCGGCTGGCGGCCGTGGGAGTCGCTGGGCGGTGTGATCGTCGGTGCGCCGACCGCGCAGCGGCAGCCGTCGGGCGCGATCGTGGTCTGGGCCCGCTCGACGTCCAACCAGCTGGCGACCGGCAGCTGGCAGAACGGCGCCTGGAGCGGCTGGCGGACCAATGGCGGGTCGCTGTCCTCGCGTCCGTACCCGGTGGCATTGGCCGACGGCAGGCGGTTCGTCTTCGCCCGCGGCGGCGACGGCCAGGTGACGTACGCCTCCTGGGCCGCGGACGGCACCTGGCTCGGCTGGCGGACCCTGCCCGCCGGCGTGCTGGCCGGGGCCGGTCCGGCGGCCGTCGCGACCGGGCGAAGCACCCTCACGGTCGCCGTCGTCGGCATCAACCGGACCGTCTACCTGCGCTCGCTGTCCGGCAGCACCTGGTCGGCCTGGCGCTCGATCGGCGACGCGACGACCAGCGACGTCACGCTGGCGGTGCCGTCGGCCGGGGTGCTCGACGTCTACCTGCGGGCCGCCGACGGCACCAACGCGCTGCACACCAGAAGGTCCGTGAACGGCGTGTGGGCAGCGTGGCAGAACCTCGGCGGG
>DASPYH010000379.1:0-12677 GCA_035636875.1 Mycobacteriales bacterium
CTCCACCATCGCCCCGAGCCCGACCCTCTCGTAGCCGAGCAGGCGGCCGGCGAGCTCGGTGTCGAAGATCACGGTCGGGCGCATCCCCAGCTCGGCAAGGCACGCCAGGTCCTGGTTGGCCGCGTGCAGCACCCACTCGACGGGGGCGATGGCCGCGCCGAGGGCGGACAGGTCGGGCAGCGGGACAGGGTCGATCAGGACGGTCCCGGCACCGGCCCGGCGCAGCTGCACCAGATAGGCCCGCTGGCTGTAGCGGTAGCCGGACGCCCGCTCGGCGTCGACGGCGACCGGGCCGGTGCCGGCGGCGAGCCGGTCGATCGCGGCGGCGAGGGCCTCGACCGTCGTCACCGGTTCCGGTACGCCCTCGCGGGGCTGGGTGAGCGGGACGACCGGCTGGGCCGGCGACGACGTGTCGGACCCGGACGCCAAGTCGGCGACCGGGTCGGAGTCGGCGGGACCGGTCACCTCGGGGCGGTCACTCCCGGGCCGTCGAGGGATTGTGTCAGCGGATGATGCCGGCGCGCATGACCAGCGCGACCATCTCGGCGCGGTCGCCGGTGCCGAGCTTGCGGGCGATCCGCGCGAGATGGCTCTTCACGGTGAGCGCGGACAGGCTCAGCGTCTCGCCGATCTGCTTGTTGGACTTGCCGTCCGCGACGAGCCGCAGCACCTCGATCTCGCGCGCGGACAGGTCGGCGACACCGCTTTCGCTCGGACCCCCCCGCAGGCCGGCGGCCAGGAGCGACGCGACCGAGGGGTCGGCGTACACCCCGCCGTCGAGCACCCTGCGGACCCCGTCCGACACCACCGACGGGGACGCCGACTTCAGCAGGTAGCCCTGGGCGCCGGCGACGAAGGCGGCGCGCACCGAGTAGGGGTCGTCGGCGGCGGACAGCACCACCAGCCGCGGCCACCCCGAGTTGCGCAACTCGCCGAGCAGGTCCAGCCCGTTGCCGTCGGGCAGCCCGAGGTCGAGGACGCACAGGTCGCAGGGACCGGAGGCGTGCGCCCGGGCGCGCGCCTCCGACGCGCTCGCGGCCTCGTAGACCTCCGTAGCCCCCATCGCGCGCAGCTTGGCGACGATCGATTCCCGCAGCAGCGGGTGATCGTCCACGACGAGGGCGGAGAAGCGCTCAGCCGTCGCCGGCCCGGCGCCCTCCGTCGACCCTGCCGTGGCCTGCAGTGCGGTCACGTCCGCCCCTCTCGTGCCCTCCGTGGTCACGTACTGCCTCCCGGTGCCTCACGGTCCGCGCCCTCCCCTGCGCGCCGACCGTTGTCCCCCGCCGGTTGGCCGCCACCCGCACGACAGCGTGCCGTCAGTGGTGCTGCGCACGCTACTCCCTTCGGGGTATTCTCCGCGGGATCTGTACGAGATCCGGTGTCGTCACCTCACCCTGCGCCCGCAACGGATACGGTGCTCGGGCGATCCACCTGGATCACGGGATAGCCGGGAATGGGAGTGGGCTTCATGCGCAAACGTCTCGTCCGAGCGCTGATCTTCATCGCCGTCGCAGTGGGGGTGGCTGTCGGCGGGGCATCAGCGGCTGGCGCCATCGACCTCGGCAGCAGCGGCGGGGCCACCTCCGACGGCGCCTGGTGGGACTAGCACCCCCATGCCGCCACGGGGCAACGACCTGACACCAGACCGCGTGATCGCGCTGACGCGCGCCGCGCTGGTGGTGTTCGGCATCGTCTTCGCGGCGCTGGCTGGGTGGGGATCCGCCCCGTGGTGGGCCCTGCCAGCCCTCACGCTGGCCTCGGCGGTGTCCGTCCGTGCGTCCGTCCGCGTCACCGTGGGCCGTCAGGGCGTGGCCTTCGCCCTGAACGACGCGGTGATGGCCATCGCCTTCCTGTTCGCGCCGGGCGCCTGGGTGCCGGTCGCGATGGCGCTGAGCTTCCTGCTGGCCACCGTCGGCCGGCGGCCCTGGACGAAGGTCTCGTTCAACTCGGCGCTGCAGTTCTGCACCGTCGCCGGCGGCGTGCTGGTCACCCAGCTGGCCGGTGGCGGCCTTCCGGGCGCGTGCGCCGGTCTCGCCGTCTACGCCGTGCTGACCCACCTGGTCGTCGCGGTGCCGGTCGCGGCGACGTCCGACGTGTCCTACCGCAAGGTGCTCGTGGCGTCCGGCCCGCTGGGCATCGTCCACACCGCCGGCAACGTGTCGGTCGGCCTGCTCGCCGGCTGGCTGGCGGTGCATGCCCCGGTCGGGCTGCTCGGGCTGGTCGTCCCGGTGGGTCTGCTGTGGTGGTCCTACCAGCAGCAGGCGCGACGGGCCTCCGAGGCACAGCTGTTCGCCGAGCTTGCCCGCGGCCAGGAGCGGATCGGCGGTTCCGTCGATGCGTCCGCGCAGGTCATCGCGACCGCCATGGCCAGGCTCTTCGGCGCGGACGAGGTGGAGGTGCTGCTGCGGCACCCGGACGGCCTGGTCCGCTACGTGGGCGACGAGCACGGCACGAACGTGCGGGTCCGGGTCGACGCCGACGCGCTGGACGCTCCCTGGGTGCTGCGCGCGCTCGCCGGTCGCGGCGTGATGATCGGCCACGACGGCGAGCGCCCATACTGCTCGGCTGTGCTCGGCGACCCCCAGCGGCCGCTGGCCGTCCTGGTCGCGCACCGTCCGGGGCGTGCTGCCGCGTTCACCCGTGGCGACGCGCAACTCGCCGAGGTACTCGTCCGGCAGGCCGAGTCGTGGCTGTCGGTGGCCGAGATGGCCGCCAAGCACGACGTCGCGGTCGGCCGCGCGGAGGTGTACGGGGCGGCCACCCGGGTCCTCGGCGACCTGGGCGAGGAGACGGTCCCGGCGCTGGCCGTGCTGCGCGAGTCGGCGCACCGACTGTCGCGGCTCGCGTCGGGCTTCGACGGTCCGGACGCGGTGACCGAGATCGTCACAGAGCTCTACTCGGTGGAGCGCGCGGTCGCCTCCCTCCTCGGCGCCATCGCGCTCGCCAGCGACGCCCGCGCGCCGCGGCATCCGGCGCTCGCGTCCGGTTCTCCGGACCCGGGTGAGTCGTCCATCCCGGATCCCGAGTGGACCACGACCGGGCGGTTCGAGGACGCCGTCGGGCCGTGACCCGGCGCAGTCCCAGCCTGCCGCTTGCGGCCTGGGTCGCCGTCGGCGCCACCGCGACGGTCCTCGCGGTGGTCGTGTCCATCGGCCTGGTGCTGGCTCTCGGCGGCCTGACCTCGGCTGACGTGGGCGCCCTGGTCGTCGGCCTCATCGTCGGAGCGGCGGTCGTCCTGCTGCGGGTGATCTGGGCGACGAAGATCACCGCGGGCCTGCACGCCCTACACGCCGATGCCGTGCGCCGGCTGCGGGACCCGTCCCTCCGGGTCCGGGCCAACGGCCGGCGCGACGCGGTGTCGGCCAGCACCGAGCTGGCCGACCTGGCCCGGGTGCTCGACGCGCTGCACCTGCGGGCCAGGGTCGCCGACGAGGTGGCCGAGCAGTCCCGGCGGGCGGCCGAGCACGCCAGTGCCGGTGTCTTCGAGCTGCTGTCCGGGCTGGTCGCCGCGGAGGAAGCCACCCGAGGGCAGCTCTCCGCGGAGCTGCATGACACGGTGGCGCAGTCGCTGGCGGTGGCCCGCTCGCTGCTGTCGGACACCACCGACCCGCCGGCTCCGGACCGGTTCGCCCGCGTACGTGAGCTGGTGGAGGACGCCGAGGAGCAGGTCCGCGCGGTCATGGCCCGCACCCGCCCGGCGGAGCTGCGCAGCGGCGACCTCGCCTCCGCGGTGGGCGCGCTGCGACGCGAGTTCGCCGTCCGCTACCTGGTGACGGTGCGGTTGTCCTGGCCCGAGCAGCCCCACCCGCTGCCGCTGGTGTCCGCGGTCACCGTCTACCGGTTCTTCCAGGAGGCCCTGCTCAACGTCGTCAAGCATGCCGACGTCGAGGAGGCCGACGCCTCGCTCGCGGTGGAGGGCGACCACCTGGTTGCCGAGGTGCGCGACTCCGGCTCCGGTTTCGTCCCGAGCGAGGTGCACTCCGAGGGCGGCCGGCACGTCGGGCTCGGGCTGCTGCGGGAGCGGGCCCGGCTGGCCGGCGGATCGCTCGAGGTGACCAGCAGGCCCGGCGGCGGCACCACGCTCACCCTGCGACTGCCGTTGTCGCCACGCACGGTGCTGGGCGGCCTGGTCGAGTCGCCGCCGGTCGCGACGTCACGACCGTGAAGTGAGCTGAGTCAGCCGGAGCCGGGCGACGGGCGGGTCGGCAGCGCGGTCACCCCGGGCGGCGGCAGGCCCGCCGTGGTGCACAGCACGTCGGCGAAGGCGCGCAGGTGCGCCGAGACGTCCTGGCCTACCGGCGTCCAGGACGCGCGCAGCTCGAGGTCGCTGGTCCGGCGCGGCCCGGCCAGGTCGCCGAAGCGGGTGGACGAGGTCTGGGTGACGGTCCCGCCGGCCGCGCGGTGTTCGGCCCCGGCCGCGTCCAGCGCGTCCAGCAGCCAGCTCCAGCCAACCTCGGGCAGCAGCGGGTCGCCGGCCATCTCCGCGTCAAGCTCGGCCGAGACGTAGCCGACCAGCCGGAGCGTGCCCTCCCAGGCCTCGTAGCCGGCAGGGTCGTGCAGCAGCACCAGCCGCCCCGTGGCCGGCTCGTCGTCGCCGGCGGCGACCGTCAGGGCCAGCGCGTGCGTCCAGGGCGCCAGCCGCTGCGGCGGCCGTACCTCCTCGACCCGGACCTCGCCCCGCACCCGAGTCGCGGTCAGGCTCCGGACCGCGGCGGCGAACTCGGCCGGCGCCAACGTCCGAGCCCTCGGGCGGGGCACGCCACGCTCCGGAACGGAGGCTCCCATGTCGTCCTCGCCTCGCCTCAGGCCGCCGCGCTCAGCGCGCGACGGCGGGGCCGGCGGGGCCTGGGGACGAGCGGATCCACCAGCAGCGCCGTGCCGCACAGCAGGCAAGCGAGCTCCGGGCAGTCGGCGCCGTGCCCATCGGTGCACGGCGGCGTCTCGAAGCCGCGCTCGTCGCCGCAGGACGGGCACAGCCTCAGCTGCGTGGGCATCGGACCTCCTCGCCACCGTCGGGGCACGGCCGCACAGCGACGGTGACACGGGCCGCCGTCGGCACGCGGGAGGACGGCCGGCGTGTCGCGCGTCCAGCCGGGGGTGCGTCCGGTTCGCCCTGGTCCGTCCGGCCGTCTGTCCGCCCTGGCCGCTCGAGCGGCGGCCCGGCCGGACCGCGTGCGAGGATTGCGGGGATGAGCGCGCCGCACCTGTCCGCACCGCCGACTCGCTCGGATGTGCGGGACTCGTTGCTGGTCCGCGCGATGCGCCGGCAGCCCGTGCCGACGACGCCCGTGTGGTTCATGCGGCAGGCCGGCCGGTCGTTGCCGGAATACCGGCGGTCGCGGGCCGGTGTGGCGATGCTCGAGGCGTGCACCCGACCGGAGCTGATCACCGAGATCACGCTGCAGCCGGTCCGCCGGCACGGGGTGGACGCGGCGATCCTGTTCTCCGACATCGTCCTGCCGCTGCGCGCGGCCGGCGTGGACCTCGACATCGTTCCCGGCGTCGGCCCGGTGGTCGCCTCGCCGGTGCGGACCAGCGCGGACGTCGAGCGGCTGCCCGGCCTCGACCCCGCCCAGGTCGGATATGTCGACGAGGCCGTCCACGCGCTGGTCGACGAGCTCGGCGGCACGCCGCTGATCGGCTTCGCCGGCGCGCCGTTCACGCTGGCCAGCTACCTGGTGGAGGGTGGGCCCTCGAAGGACCACGCCAGGACCAAGGCGCTCATGCACGGCGCGCCCGCCGTCTGGTCGGACCTGCTGGAGCGGCTGGCGGCCGTCTCCGCCACCTTCCTGCGGGTGCAGGTCGACGCCGGTGCGGCGGCCGTGCAGCTGTTCGACTCGTGGGCCGGCGCGCTGTCCGCCGCCGACTACGCCCGGCACGTGCTCCCGCACAGCGCGGCCGTCTTCCGCGAGCTGGCGGAGCTGGACGTGCCGAAGGTCCACTTCGGGGTCGGCACCGGCGAGCTGCTGCGGCTGATGGGGGAGGCCGGCGCGGACGTGGTCGGCGTCGACTGGCGGGTGCCGCTGGACGAGGCCACCCGGCGGATCGGGCCGGAGCGTGCCGTGCAGGGCAACCTCGACCCGGCGCTGCTGCTGGCCGACCGGACGGTGCTGGAGCGCGAGGTCCGCCGGGTGCTGGCCGAGGGCAAGGCCGCCCCCGGCCACGTCTTCAACCTCGGCCACGGCGTCCTCCCGCAGACCGAGCCGGACGCGCTCACCCGCGTCGTCGAGCTGGTGCACGCCGCCGGCTCCGGCTGACCGGCCGACCTCTGCGGGCCTCAGGCGGTGGCCGGGTCGGTGTGATCGGCTTCTCGTGCATCGTCGTCATCGTCCTTTGAGGTCGAGCATCAGGGTGATCACCTCGACGCCCAGGAATGAAGACCGCGACCTGGTAGCCGATGGTCATCCACTCCAGCACCTTGCGGTTCGCGGCGTAGTTGATTGTGGTCCGGGAGGTCTCGCCGCCCGCCCCGCTCGGTGCCGCGGTGTCCGTCAGTCCGATGAGCGGTCCGGCCGAGGTCGACCGTGGCATCTTCTGGCACGCCGACCAGTCCGCGTCCGTCGTCAACTCGGGCACCATCACGATCCACGGGTAGGTCAGTCCAGCGACCGGAACACCCCGTCGGCGGCGAGCGGGACACCGGCGCGCTGGGGCGACTCGGCGGACTCCCGCAGTCGACCGACCGCGAGGCGGAGGTGGCAGCAGGGACAGCCGAGCCCGCCATTCAGCCCGCCACGCGGCTGCGCTCGCCGGCGGCATGGCGCTCCCCTGCTGTCTCCCAGCCGGCCCCCGCGGGCGAGCCGGTGGAGCGCCTCCCGGGTGCGGGCGTCCGCGCGGGACGCGCCGTACCGGGCCAGCATCGCGTCGTTGCGACAGCCGGCGAGCCGCTTGAGGTCCTACTCGCCGCCGCCGGCCGAGAGCCAGTCGTCGGTCGGCGGACAACCGAACCGTCCGCGGGCTCTTGTGTTCGCTACGCGGTAGCGCGGCCACGACGCGGCAGCTCAGGGTCACGTCCGGCATGGCGCCGGTCCAAGGCGTTGTCTGGCCGGTTGGCCTTGGTCCAGAGGTGCTGGCCTACTCGTCGGCGTTTCCGCTGGTCGGGCGCCTGGCGCGGGAGGGTTGGACCCTCGGAGGCTCGCCCTCCATCTTCGGGAAGTTGGGTGGGTAGGGTGCGTCGCCGAGCCCGCGGTCGCGCTCGTCCCGCTCGGCCCACTCCAGCAGCGGCTCGATCGACCAGGGCGTGTCGTCGATGCCGGCGTGCACGTCCCCGAGGTCGGCGAACCGCATCGGCACGGTAGCGATGGTGAAGTCCTCCGGGTCGGCGAACGGCACCTCGTCCCAGGCCAGCGGCGTCGACACCGGAGCCCACGGCGCGCCGCGCAGCGAGTACGCCGAGCGAATGGTGCGGTCGCGAGCGTTCTGGTTGTAGTCGACGAAGACGTGCGAGCCGCGCTCCTCCTTCCACCACGCGGTGGTGACCAGGTCCGGGATCCGGCGTTCGACCTCGCGGGCGAAGGCGAGCGCCGCCCGCCGCACCAGCGTGAAGCCCCATTGCGGCAGGATGCGGACGTAGATGTGCATGCCACGGCCGCCGGACGTCTTCGGCCAGCTGGCAGCGCCGAGCTCGTCCAGGATCTCCCGGACGACCGAGGCGACGACCTTGGCCTCGGCGTACCCGGTGCCCGGCTGCGGGTCGAGGTCGATGCGCAGCTCGTCCGGGCGCTCGGTGTCCGCCCGCCGCGAGTGCCACGGGTGGAACTCCACAGTGGACATCTGCACGGCCCAGGCCACGCTGGCCAGTTCGGTCACGCACAGCTCGTTCGCGGTGCGTCCGGAGGGGAACCGTACCTGCACCGTCTCGACCCACGGCGGCGCCCCGGACGGCAGCCGCTTCTGGTAGATCTTCTCGCCGTCAACGCCCTCCGGGTAGCGGTGCAGCATGCACGGCCGCTCGTATAGCGCCCGCACGATGCCCTCGCCAACGGAGAGGTAGTAGTTGACGACGTCGAGCTTGGTCTCCCCGCGCGCGGAGAAGTACACCCGGTCGGGGTTGGTCACCCGAACGACCCGGCCGCCCACCTCGACGTCCACGTACGGCGCCGCCACGACCTGGGACGCTACCCGGCCGCCGCCCGGGCCCGCAGCCCGCGCTCGCCAGCGCACGGCGGCGACCCGGCGCACGACCACGACATCGGGCACGTCAACAGCGACCGGGCCAGGTCAGCGCCCCTCCGTGGTGCGCCTGCGGATCCGGACCCCCGGACGTACCGTGGAGCGGTGACGATCCCTGCGCCGAAGGTCGACAAGAGCGACGCGGAGTGGCGCGCTGAGCTGTCCCCCGCCGAGTACCAGGTGCTCCGCGGCGCCGGCACCGAGCGGCCGTGGACCGGTGAGTACGTCGAGGAGAAGCGGGTCGGCGTCTACCGTTGCCGGGCCTGCGGGAGTGAGCTGTTCCGTTCGGACACCAAGTTCGACTCGCACTGCGGCTGGCCGAGCTTCTGGTCCCCCCTCGCGGGAGACCGGGTGATCCTGCGCGAGGACCGCAGCCTGGGCACCGTGCGGGTCGAGGTGCTGTGCTCGACCTGCCACTCCCACCTCGGCCACGTGTTCCGCGGCGAGGGCTACGGCACGCCCACCGACGACCGCTACTGCATCAACTCGATCTCGCTGACCTTCGAACCGGTGGCGCAGGCCACGGCGGCTGAAAGGCCTGAGCCGGCCGAGCCAGCCGCGCCGGCCGCGCCGGCCGAGGGCTAGGGCAGCGCGCCGACGAGCTCGGTCAGCGAGCGGCGCCGGCCGGTGTAGAACGGCACCTCCTCGCGCACGTGCCGGCGGGCCGCCGAGGCCCGCAGGTGCCGCATCAGGTCCACGATCCGGTGCAGCTCGTCCGCCTCGAAGGCCAGGATCCACTCGTAGTCCCCGAGCGCGAACGACGAGACCGTGTTCGCCCGGACGTCGGGGAAGTCCCGGGCCAGCTGCCCGTGCTCGGCGAGCATCGCCCGGCGCTCCGACTCGGGCAGCAGATACCACTCGTACGACCGGACGAACGGGTAGACGCACAGGTAGCCGCGCGGCTGCTCACCGGCGAGGAACGCGGGCACGTGGCTCTTGTTGAACTCCGCCGGCCGGTGCAGCGCCATCGCCGACCACACCGGCGTGAGCGCCCGGCCGAGCACCGTGCGCCGGAAGCGCGACCAGGCGTCCTGCAGGTCGTCCGCCGACGGCGCGTGCCACCACACCATCAGGTCCGCGTCGGCCCGCAGGGCCGACACCTCGTACGTCCCGCGCACCACGACGTCCTTCGCCGCCAGCTGCTCGACCAGCGTGTCGGCCTCGGCGGCGACCGCCGCGCGGTCGTCGGCCAGCGGGCCGTCGGCCCGGAAGACCGACCACGCCGTGTATCGGATCATCTGGTTGAGCTCACGCGCCCGCTTGCCGTCCGCCACTGCGCCAGTCTGTCAAATGGGCGACGACCTCGGCAGCGGCCAGGTACCCGGACCGCACGCAGGCGGGCACCCCGACCCCGTCGAAGGCGGCGCCGCAGACCGCAAGCCCCGGCACCCGGGCCACGTCGGCCCGGATCCGGCGCACCCGCTCCACGTGCCCAGGGGCGTACTGGGGCAGCGCGCCGCCCCAGCGGGTCACCCGGCCGGCGATCGGCACCGACCGCACGCCGGCCAGCGCGGCCACCTCGGCCGCGACCAGCCGCAGCAGGTCGGCGTCGTCGCGCTGCAGGACCCGAGCCTCGCCGTGCCGCCCCAGTGAGGCGCGCAGGAACGCCGCCTCGCCGTCGGCGGCGGCAGACAGGTGCGGCCACTTGGCCGACGAGTACGTCACCGCCTTCACCGCGCGGCCCTCGGTGGCGGGAACCAGTAAGCCGGAGCCACGCAGCCGGGCGAGCGCCGGCGCGGGGTACGCGAGCGTGACGATGCCGATGCTGGCGTACTCGATCGACGCCAGCTCGTGCGCTGCCCACGGCGCCAGGTCCTCCAGCAACCCGGCCGCCTTGCTGGCCGGCGCCGCGACCAGCACCGCGTCCGCGGCGAGCGTGACCGGGCTGGGCGCCGGCCCGCCGACCAGCCGGAAGCCGCCGGGGGTGCGCTCGATCCGGCGGATCGGCAGCCGTAGCCGCACCTCGGCGCGGGACGTGCGTGCCACCGCCTCCGGGAGCACGCCGAGGCCGCCGCGAAGCGAGGCGAAGACCGGGCCGCCGTTCCGCGGCGCCGCGTCGAGCACCGAGCGGGCGGCGGCGACGAGCTTGCCGCCGTGGGCGTCGAGCTCGGCGGCCAGCGCCGGGATCGTCGCGCGCAGCGAGAGGCCGTCCGCCCGTCCGGCGTAGACGGCCCCGAGCAGCGGGTCGACCAGCCGCTCGACCACCTCGCGGCCGAGCCGGCGGCCCACGTACTCGCCCACGGCCGGGTCGCCGAGCGGCGCCGGCTCCGGCCGGTCGGCGTCGAGCGTGGCCAGCCCCTCCTCGGTGAGCAGACCGGCATGGCGCAACGCTGCCCGGTCGCCGGGGACGCCGAGGACCGTGCTGCCCGGCAGCCGCCGCGGGGTCCCGCCGATCACGATCCCCGCCTCCGTCGTCGCGGGGTACACCAGGTCCTCGTCGAGTCCGACCTCGCGGACGAGCCCGATGCCCTCCGGCGTCCGAGCGAGGAAGGTCTCCGCGCCCTCGTCGACCAGCCCCCCGCCGACCGGTGAGACGCGCAGCTTGCCGCCCAGCCTCGACGCGCCGTCGACCAGCGTGACCCGGGTGCCGGCCGGGGCGTCCCGGGACAGCGCGAGCGCCGCGGCCAGGCCCGCGATCCCGCCACCCACCACCACCACCCGCGCCACGCGCCCATCTTCCCCGCCGCGCAGCCCCGGATCGAGACCGGTTCCCGATGCGGGGGAACCCCGGGCGCGTCGGCGAAGTCGAACGGCCGACCAGGGCTTGCGAGGAGGTAGGGCGGATGATCAGCGGACCCGGTACGGCACGGAGGCGGTGGGCGGCCGGGACCCGGGTGCCGTGGTCAGTGCTCGCCGTCGCCGCGGCGGCGCTGCTGGCGCTGGCCGGCTGCAGCTCCGACCCGAGCGGCGAGGGGTCAACCTCAGCCGGTGCCGCGCCGGCGGTGGGTGCCGGCCAGGCGGCCGGCACCGGGGGCGGCGCGAAGCAGGCCGAGCAGGTCCGGCTCGAACCGCGGTCCCTGATCCGCACCGCCGAGATCACGGTCCGCGTGGACGACGTGACCGCGGCGGCGCACCGCGCGCAGGACTACGCGGGCACGGGGGGCTCTGTCGCCGGCGACACCCGGTCCGGGTCCGGCGACAAGGCGCGTGCCGACCTCATCCTCAAGGTCGGGCCCGACCGTCTCGAGGTCGTGCTCGACCAGCTCGGCGGCCTCGGTGAGGAGCAGCAACGGGCCAGTTCGACCGAGGACGTGACCGAGCAGGTCGCGGACGTCGGGTCGCGGGTGGCCACCATGCGGGCCGCGATCGCCCGGGTGCAGGCGATCCTGTCCCGGGCCACCCGGATCGGGGACGTCGTCGCCGTCGAGGGCGAGCTGTCGCGGCGGATCACCGAACTGGAGTCGCTGCAGGCGCGGCAGCGCGCGCTCGCCGGGCAGGTGGACCTGGCGACGGTGACCCTGCACCTGGTCGCCCGGGCGGTGGTGAAGCCGGTACCGCCGGCCGAGCGTGGTGGCTTCGTGGGCGGACTCGCCAGCGGGTGGCACGCCTTCACCAGGGCCATCGGTTTGGCTGCTCACCGCGCTGGGCACCGTGCTTCCGTTCGTCCTGGTGCTGGCGCCGGCGCTGCTGGCCGTACGGTGGGCGGTGCGCCGCTCGCGCCGGACCGGGAGGCCCGCACCCGTTACGCCGCCGGCGGCCGCGTCCGGCCCGGCGTCCGGCTGACGCTCGTTGAGCGCCACCGGCACCGAGCAGCGGAGCCGAACCGGCTAGGGTCGCCCTCCGTGAACGACGGGGCGTCCCTTCCGAGCAAGGGCGAGGTCAACCGGTGCGGCGAGTACCTCGCGTGGGTGATGTTCGACCAGACGGGCAACAAGTACGTCGTCGAGCACGACCGCGTGGAGCACGCGGTGACGGTGGTCTCCGACTTCCGAGCGGCCCACCAGTACCCGCTCACCAAGCTCACGGTAGGCGTACGCAGCATGGTGAAGACCGAAGGCGCCGACGTCGCTGTGTCGCAGCGCCTCAAGCGGCTACCGAGGATCATCCGCAAGCTGTACCGGATGAAGGACAGCAACCTGGCCCGGCTCGAGGACGTCGGCGGGTGTCGCGCAGTCCTCTCGACTGGCGACGAGCTCGCACGGGTGCATCGCTGGCTCCGGAAACGGTGGGGGACAAGATCGTCCGCACCCGGAACTACATCGAGGAGCCGAAGGACATCGGCTACCGTGCAGTGCACGTCGTCGTTGAGCGCGATGGGCGCCGCATCGAGGTTCAGCTACGCACTCGCGGACAGCAGTCCTGGGCGGACGCGGTGGAGGCGGCCGACGCCCGCTTGGGGTTCAACCTGAAGGATGGGGAAGGACCACCGGAGATGATCCGGTACTTTGCTGCGGCGGGGCAGATTATCCACGCAGGCGAGTACGGCGTGGAGCTACGAGCGGAGCAGCTTGAGGAGTTCAACGCAGCACGCGCCGAAGTCGTTCGCCGTAGGTACTATCGGGCCT
>DASPYH010000380.1:0-6877 GCA_035636875.1 Mycobacteriales bacterium
TGGTGGGCGGCGACCGCCCGCCGCAGCACCGGGTCACCGGCGCTCGGCGCGTACTGGTGCCGGCGTGCAGCGCTTCGGCCGCCGCCTGCAGGAGCTGCTCCGGCGGGTCGAAGTCCGGGAATCCCTGGGCCGGGTTGATCGCCCCTCGCTCGACCGCCTGCTGGGTGATCGTCGAGAAGATCGACGTCCCGAAGCCCCGCAGCGAGCTGCGCAACACGTCCGACACCACCCGATACTCCCCCAACGCCCGGCCGCCCGGGGAACCCGGGGGTTTCCGAGTCGGTCCTGCCGGTGAAAAGAGAACGGTGGACCACGGATCCGCCGCGGACCGCGGCGGAGGTTCTGTGCCGCTGCTACTGCAGCAGGCCCTGCTCCCGACCCACCTGCCGAAGGTCGACGGCCTGCCGCTGACCGCCCGGTACATGCCCGGCGGCGCACCCGACCGGCTCGGCGGCGACTGGTACGACGTGGTCCCGCTCGACGGCGGTACGGCCGCGCTGGTGGTCGGCGACGTGGCCGGCGGCGACGTGACCGCGACCGCGCTGATGGGCCAGTTGCGCAGCGCGGTCCGGGCCTACGCCATGGAGGGGCATCCGCCGGCCGCCGTCATCAGCCGGGCGAACGAGTTCCACCTCGGCCTGCAGTCCGGCCGGCTGGCCACGCTGGCGTACGCGATGATCCACCCGGCCGACCGGATCGTGACTCTCGTGCGGGCCGGGCACGTGCCGCCGCTGCTCGCGTCGCCCGGCACCGAGCCGTGCTTCCTCGACGCCGTCGGTGGCCCACCGCTCGGCGTCCGGCACGGCGTGGTGTGGCGGGAGTCGACCAGCCAGCTCGCGGCGGGCAGCACGCTGGTCCTCTACACCGACGGGCTGGTGCGTGCCGACGGTTCGCTGGACATCGGGATGGGCCACCTGCTGGCCGCGGTGGCCGGCGGCCACCGGGAGGCGGCTCCGGACGACCTGGCCGAGCTGCTGAGCCGGCTCCTCCCGGACCAGCCGGTCGACGACGCCGTGCTGCTGGTCGGGCACCTGTCCGGCGCGCCGCTGGACCAGGTGACCGAGCTGCGCCGGACCCTGCCGCCCACCCCCGAGAGTGCCAGCGTGGCCCGCTGGCTGGTCACCGATCTGCTGCGGACCGTGCTTGCGGACGACCCCCTCGACACCGCGGCCCTGCTGACCACCGAGCTTGTCTCGAACGCCATCCGGCACACGCGCGACGAGCTGGTGCTCACCGTGCGGCTAGAGGGCGGCTGGCTGCGGGTCGGCGTCGCCGACTCCAGCCACCGCCGACCGCAGCTGGTCCGCGGCGGCGGGCGGGACCCCTCCGGACGCGGGCTGCAGCTGGTCACCGCGCTGGCCGACCGCTGGGGGGTCGACCCGGACGGGCGGGGCCTCGGCAAGACCGTCTGGTTCGAGATCGGGACCGGCTGACAGGGTGGTGGTCCGGGCCGGGCCGGGCCGGAGATGACGGGGCGATCCGAACAGGCTGAGCCGTTCGAGCCCGAACGTCCTCTTCGCGCCCTATCCTGACATCGTTGCGCCAGCGAGTACGGGAGCACCGGGATGGCCGCCGATGTCACGTTCGACTTCGACCGGTTCGGTCCGCCGAACCTCGACGACCCGTACCCGCTGTACCGGCAGGCCCGAGAGCGGGCCGGCGTCTTCTACGCCGAGGCGTTCGGCGTCTGGGTCGTCACCCGCTACGAGGACGTGCGCGAGCTGCTGATGGACCCGGCCCGCTTCTCCTCCGAATACCTCATCCGAACCCCGCACGCGCCCGCCCCAGGGGTGACCGAGATCCTCGCCGAGGGGCACCCTGAGGTGCGGATCCTGCTCAACCAGGACCCGCCGGAACACACCCGGGCGCGCAACCTGGTGGCCAAGGCGTTCGGCCCGAAGCGGGTGCGTGCGCTCGAGCCGCGGGTGCAGGAGATCACGGACGGGCTGGTCGACGACTTCGCCGCCGACGGGCATGCGGACCTGATCCGGCAGCTGACCTTGCCGCTGCCGCTGCGGGTCATCTGCGAGCTGATCGGGCTGCCGCTCGCCGACGCCGAGCAGGTCCGGGCGTGGACCGACGACATGGCCCTGCTCACCTCGTTCGGCGCGACGCCGGAGCAGCAGCGCGACGCGGCCCGCAGTTCGGTCGCCTGCGAGCGCTACCTCGCCGAGCGGATAGCGGAGCGCCGTCGCCAGGGCCGGGACGACCTGCTCACCGACATCGTGACCGCCCGGGCGGACGGCGCGGCGCCGCTGAGCACCGACGAGATGATCAGCCTGCTGATGACGCTCGTGTTCGCCGGTCACGAGACCACGGCGAACCTGATCGGCAACGCCCTGCTGCTGCTCCTGGGCCGACCCCGGCTCTGGAGCGAGGTCCCGGACGAGCCGGGCCTGGTGGCGGCGGCCGTCGAGGAGACGCTGCGGATCGACGCGCCGGTGCAGGGGATGTTCCGCAGGGTGGTCGAGGACGTCACGGTCGCCGGTGTGAGCATCCCGGCCGGAGCGCAGGTCTTCGCGCTCTTCGGCTCGGCCAACCGGGACCCGTCGGCCTTCCCGGATCCGGACGCCTTCGACCCCGCCCGGCCCGACCGCGAGCAGCACCTGTCCTTCGGCCGCGGCGTCCACTTCTGCATCGGCGCGTCGCTGGCCCGGTTGGAGGCGCGCACCGCGATCACCACGCTTGCTCGGCGCGTCCCCGGAGCCCGGCTCGCGCCCGGCTTCCGCGCGCCCTACCTACCGAACCTCATGCACCGCGGTCCCAGCCGGCTCGACGTCGTCTGGGACTGACGGCCGGGGGAACCGACGCGCGGACCGGTCGAGGCGGCCCGCACGGCTGATACGGAAGACTGCCACCGCCGCCCGTTCCGCGCCCCCTGGCCATTCCTGTCCGGGTGAACCACGCGTTGCCGGTGATCTCACATCGAGGCGGCTCGGACGACTGGTGCGGAAGGCCGCCGAGCCTGCCCGTTCCGCACGCCCTGGCCATTTCTGTCTGGCTGATCCACGGGTTTGTCGGTGATCTCAGAGTGGCAGAGGTGACCTGTGACAGACGGGCTCGCGTTGCTGGCCGCATGGGCGGAGTTGCTGGTGCTGCTGGGGCTGCTCGCGGTCTGCCTGCTGCGCGGCACGAGCCGGCAGTGATCCGGCTGAGGTCGTTGGTGATCGCCGGCGCCGCCGTGGTGGCGGTCACCGGATGTGTCGCGCCCGCGCCCAGCCCCGGCGCGTTCGAGGGCAAGGCGGTCCAGACCGCGAAGGCCGCGCTGTCGAGTGTGGACACCGCGCTGCTCGCCTCCGCGACGGCGGTCCGGGGACGGCTGCCGCAGCCCTATCTGGAGACCACGCTCAGCTCGGCCGAGGACTCCCTCTCGTCCATCCAGACCGCCTTCGACTCGGTCCAGCCGCCCGCCACCGCGACCTCTGACCGGCTGCGTGACACCCTCGACAGGCTGCTCAGCAGGGGGTCCGACGGCCTGGCACAGCTGCGGATCGCGAGCCGGCGGGAAGACCACGCGGTCGTGGCCGAGGCCACCCGGTCGCTGCAGCAGGTCGCGGACGGCCTGGATCGGTTCGAGCAGGAGCACTCCGGATGAAGCAGCTGCTCTCCGTCGCGCTCGGCGTGCTGACCGCCATCGGCGGGTTCGTGGACATCGGCGACCTGGTGACCAGCGGCCTGGTGGGCTCGCGCTTCGGTCTCTCGCTCGCGTGGGCGACCCTCGTGGGCGTGGTCGGGATCTGCCTGTTCGCCGAGATGTCGGGCCGGGTCGCGGCGGTGTCGGGACGCGCGACGTTCGACCTCGTGCGGGAGCGCCTCGGGCCGCGGGCCGGCCTGGCGAACCTGGCCGCGTCGTTCCTGATCACCGTGCTCACGTTCGCCGCCGAGGTCGGCGGCATCGCGCTGGCGCTGGAGCTGGCGAGCAGCGTCAACTACCTGCTGTGGGTGCCGGCGGCCGGCCTTGCGGTGTGGCTGGTGATCTGGCGGGTGAGGTTCTCCGTGCTGGAGAACGTCTTCGGCCTGCTGGGCCTCGCCCTCGTGGTCTTCGCGGTCGCCCTGTGGAAGCTGAGCCCGTCCTGGTCCGACCTCGCCCACCAGGTGCTCGCCCCGCACAACCCGTCCGGTGAAGGCCTGCCGACGTACTTCTACTACGCGATCGCTCTGTTCGGCGCGGCGATGACGCCGTACGAGGTGTTCTTCTTCTCCTCCGGCGGCGTCGAGGAGCACTGGACGAAGCGGGACATCCGCACCTCTCGGCTGAACGTCTTCGTCGGGTTCCCGCTCGGCGGCCTGCTCTCGCTGTCCATCGCCGCCACCGCGGCGCTCGTCCTGCTGCCTCGCAACATCGAGGTGGACGCGCTCGCCCAGGTCGGCCTGCCGGTCGCGGTCGCGGCGGGCAAGCTCGCCCTCGCCGCCGCCATCCTCGGCTTCGTCGCGGCCACCTTCGGCGCCGCGCTGGAGACCGGCCTGTCCAGCGGCTATGCGGTGGCGCAGTACTTCGGCTGGCAGTGGGGGAAGCTGGTGCGCCCCCGCGAGGCGGCCCGCTTCCACCTCGTGGTGCTGGCCTCGACGATCGCAGCGGTCGCGACCATCCTCACCACCATCGACCCCATCAAGGTCACCGAGTACTCAGTCGTTTTCTCCGCCGTGGCGCTGCCGCTGACCTACCTGCCGATCCTGGTCATCTCGAACGACCGGGACTACATGGGCGACAAGGTCAACGGGCGGGTCTCGAACCTGCTCGGCAGCGTGTTCCTGGTCCTCGTGGTGGTCGCCGCCGTCGCGGCCATCCCGCTCATGCTGGCGACGAAGGCAGGGCAGTGACCGTGGCCGCCGGACGAGTGATCGACCTCCACCTGCACCTGCTCGACCGCCAGGTCGTCGACCCCGACGGGCGGATGGTCTGCAAGGTCGACGACCTCGAGCTCGAGCTGGACGAGCGCGGCCGGCCGTACGTCACCGCCATCCTGCTCGGGCCGCGCGCACTCGGTCCGCGCCTCGGCGGTCGGCTCGGCCGGTGGGTGGCGGCCATCGGTGAGCGGCTCGCCGAGCGGGACCGCCCCGTCTCGCGGATCGACTTCTCCCTCGTCACCGACATCGGCAGCGCGATCGCCGTCTCCCGGCCCCGGGGCCGGCTCGACGTCATCCCGCTCGAGGACTGGGTCGAGGAGCATGTGATCGCCCGCATACCCGGGAGCCGCCATGAGAGCGAGTGACCTGCTGGGCCGGGAGGTGCTCGACCGGGACGGGATCCGGCTCGGCGTCGTCACCGACCTGCGCTGCGTGCTGGACGGTCCGCTGCGGGGCGGCCTGTGCGCTCCCCGGGTCGAGGCCCTGCTCGTCAGCCGGCACCGCACCGGCTCCCTGCTCGGCTACGACCGGAACGAGCAGCAGGGTCCGTGGCTGCTTCGGGTCCTCGTCCGCCTGCTGCACCGCCGCCTCACCGTGGTGCCCTGGACCGTCGTCGAGACGAGCCAGGCCGGCCCCCTCGCCCGCCCCCTCGCCCTCCGCGTCGCCGCCGCCGATCTGCCCGCCGCCGAGGGCCGGCGTACGCCCGGGTGAACGCCGGCGGGCGGAGCGGTCAGGCCGGCCGGGTTCACCTGAGCTCGCTCCGGTGAACCCGGCACTCGGACGGCGGCCGCGCGGACCAACCGGACCAGCCCGAGCCAACCGGCCGCGCTGGGGGTCCGGGGGCCGCCCCCGGAATGATTCAACGCGGTCAGGCCCAGAGGGCGTCGAGCTCGGCGGCGACACGGTGGGCAGGCGCGCCGGCTGCCGCGCCGAGGCGGGGGGCGGGGCCGACCGCGGCGGCCGGGACGGCGCGGGTGCAGCAGGCGAGCGCGGCCTCATCGAGGAAGCGGCTGCGCTGCGCCCAGCTGTGCCGGTCGTCGCGCGCCCTCGGGTGGTGGTGGTACGCGAGCGGCGCGTAGAGGTGCAGCGAGCGCCGCGCCCTCGTCAGAGCCACGTGGAACAGCCGGCGCTCCTCGTCCAGACCGTCCGGTGTGGACAGCGCAAGGTCGGACGGGAAGCTGCCCTCGGTCACGTGCAGCAGGTGCACCACATCCCACTCCAGGCCCTTCGCGGAGTGCACTGTGGACAGCACCAGCCAGTCCTCGTCGACCGCCGGCGGCACCGAGTCGGCGCCGGTGGAGCGGGGCGGGTCGAGCGCCAGCTCCACCACGAAGGTGCGCAGGTCCCCGTGCCCCGCGGCGGCCTCGGCCAGCCGGTCCAGGTCGCCCGACCGCGCCTCGGCGTCCGGGTAGTGACCCCGCACCAGCGGGGCGAGCGCGGCCCGCAGCAGCTCGGCCCGCTCCGCGGCGGGCCGCGCCGGTCCCGCCGACCGCAACGCGGCCACCAACCCCGCGGCCGGCGCGCGCGCCGCCTCCGGCAGCAGCTCCTGCGACCAGCGGGACAGCGGGTCGTCGCGGTCGAGGTCCAGCGCGTCCACCACCCGCCGCGCGGTCGCCGGTCCCACCCCGTCCAGCAGCTGCAGCAGCCGGAACCACGCGGTCTCGTCCCGGCCGTTGTCCGCCAGCCGGTAGAGCGCAAGGAGGTCCTTGACGTGCGCGGCCTCCAGGTAGCGCATCCCGCCGTACTTCACGAACGGGATCCGCCGCCGGGTCAGCTCCAGCTCGAGCAGGTCGCTGCCACGCCCGGCCCGGAACAGCACAGCCTGGTCACGCAGGCGGACGCCGCGCTCCCGCGCGTCCAGCACGCGCCGGCACACCGCGTCGGACTGCATCGCCTCGTCGTCGCAGTCGACCAGCTCCGGTCGCGCCCCGCCCGGCCGCACCGCCACCAGCGTCTTCGCGTACCGCTCCCGCGCCCGCGACCACACGGCGTCGGCAAGGTCGAGGATCGGCTGCGTGGACCGGTAGTT
>DASPYH010000381.1:0-3202 GCA_035636875.1 Mycobacteriales bacterium
GTTCCAGGACGGCAGCTGGTGGGGCCTGCTCTACGACTCGGCCAGACACGCCACCTACATCTACCGGCTCGACCTTTCCACTCAGACATGGGTGAACACGGGGACCGTGGTCGACACCCGGCCCACCGCCCGCGGAGACGCTCTGTGGGATGGCCAGAAGCTGTACGTCGTCTCGG
The DNA here is from genome assembly GCA_035636875.1 of Mycobacteriales bacterium. Lineage (GTDB taxonomy): Bacteria > Actinomycetota > Actinomycetes > Mycobacteriales > CADCTP01 > CADCTP01. Next base: position 177 of record DASPYH010000381.1, read on the forward strand.
GTACCACCGTCGTCTCGGAGTTCAGCTCACCGCCGAACCCGGACGACGTGGCCGCGGGTTCGGCCCAGCTGCTGCGCTTCAGCTACGACCCGACCAGCAGGACCTACAGCCTCGATCCCGGCTTCCCGGCCACTGTTCATCAGGGCAGCACGGAGTCCATCACCGTGGCGAAGGATTCGACCGGCGAGTTGTGGGCCACCTACACGCTCGTCAGCCCGGACAACAGCAGCAAGGTTTACGTCACGCACTCGGTCGGCGATGACGCTACGTGGTCCACGCCCACGGTCCTGCCGACGACGGCCGCATCGATCCACTACGACGACATCTCGGCCATCGTCGCATTCCAGGGCGACAAGGTCGGCGTGATGTGGAGCAACCAGCTCACCAAGAAGTTCTACCTCGCCGTGCACCGGGACGGCTCGCCGGACAGCTCCTGGCAGACCGAGGTGGCCTACGGCGGTGGCGTCGGAGGATGCAGCACCGGCTGTGCCAACGATCACGTGAACCTCAAGCAGCTGTCCAGCGACGGCAGCGGCCGTATCTTCGCCGCCATCAAGACCGCGAACCGGAACACCGGACAACCCTTCGTGGTCCTCCTCGCCCGCGACCGGCATTCCGCCTGGAGCAGCTACGAGTTCGGTGCGGTCGAGGACCTGCACACCCGGCCGATGGTGTTGATCGACGAGGAGCACCGCGAGCTGTTCATGTTCGCGGTCTCACCCGAAATCGGCGGAACCATCTACTACAAGAAGACCAGCCTTGACAACATCTCCTTCCCCCCGGGCGTGGGCACCCCGTTCATACAGAGCGGCCTGGACACCGACATCAGCGACCCCACGTCGACGAAACAGAATCTCAACAGCACGACCGGCCTCGTCGTCCTCGCCAGCGCCAACACCCATGCCTACTACTGGCACAACTACCTGAACCTGGCCGCTGAGCCAGCGCCGGTGCCGGCGGCACCGACGGGCCTCACCGTGTCCTCGCCGACCTCCAACTCGGACAGCACCCTTCAGCTGGCCTGGCCGGACAACAGCAGCAACGAGGCCGGGTTCGCGATCGAGCGAAAGACGGGCAACGCGAGCTACAGCCAGATCGCGACGGTCGGCACCAACATCACCTCGTACACCGACCCCGGGCTCTCCCCGGGCACGACGTACACCTACCGGGTGCGCGCCTGGAACTCCGTCGGCTACTCGGGCTACTCCGACGAGGCCAGCGGGACCACAGCGCAGACCGGTCCGGTGCGTGCCTTCACCCCGGTAGCCGACACCTACGTCGACAGTTCGATACCGAACACCAACTACGGCACCAAGACCAACCTGAGCGTCGACGCCTCACCCATCCAGGAGAGCTACCTGAAGTTCCAGCTCTCCGGCTTGACCGGCAACACGGTGACGTCCGCGAAGCTGCGGGTCTACGTCTCGGACAACGGCAGCGTCAAGGGTGGTTCGGTCGCGAAGATGAGCAACATCTCGTGGGTCGAGACCGGCGTCACCTACAACACCCGCCCGTCGATCGACGGAGCGACCCTGTCCACGCTGGGCGCGGTGAACATCGGCGCGTGGTACGAGTTCGACGTCACCCCGGCGGTGACCGGGGACGGCATGCTCAGCCTCGGCGTCAAGTCGAGCAGCACGGACGGGGTTCACTACTCCGCGCGCGAGGACACCACCCACGCCCCCCAGCTCGTGGTGACAGTGACGCCCGGGGACACCATCCCGCCCGAGACGACGATCGACAGCGGCCCCTCGGGCCTCCTGGGGACGTCCGCGGCCAGCTTCGCGTTCTCCTCCAGCGAGATCGGCTCGACGTTCGAGTGCAGCCTGGACGGTGCCGCCTTCGCCGCGTGCGCCTCTCCCAAGCAGTACGCCGGGCTGGCGGACGGCTCGCACACGTTCCAGGTGCGAGCGGTCGATGCGGTCGGCAACGTCGACGCCAGTCCGGCCTCCCGGTCCTGGGCCATTGACACCGTGCCGCCGGCCACCGTCATCGACTCCGGCCCGCCGGCTGCCAGCAACACCGACTCCGCGTCCTTCTCCTTCTCCTCGGACGAGCAGAGCGTCACATTCCGATGCAGTCTTGACGGTTCTGCCTTCGCGAGCTGCACGTCTCCGGTCCAGTACGCCGGCCTCACCGACGGCTCGCACACCTTCCAGGTGCGCGCGACCGACGCCGCGGGCAACACCGACCCGCAGCCTCCGAGCAGCACCTGGACGGTGGACACCGTCGCGCCCGACACCACGATCGACAGCGGACCGCAGGGGGCCTCCACCAGCGACTCGGCGAGCTTCGACTTCTCCTCGAACGAGGCGGGAGCGACGTTCGAGTGCAGCTTGGACGGCTCCGCTTTCGCGGGCTGCACGTCTCCGGCCCAGTACAGCGGCCTGGCCGACGGCTCGCATGCCTTCCAGGTGCGGGCCAGCGACGCGGCGGGCAACGTCGACGCCACCCCCGCGGAGCGGAGCTGGACCGTCGACACCACCGTGACGGACACCACGCCGCCCACGGTGACGCTCACCGCGCCGGCCGCGGACGTGCAGACCGTCGGCGGGCAGGTCACGATCAGCGCGGACGCCGCGGACGACGTCGCCATCGACCACGTGGTCTTCCTCGTCAACGGGACCGCGGTGGCCGTCGACGGGACGTCCCCATACAGCGTGGCGTGGAATTCGGCGACGACCGCCGACGGCCCCGCGACGATCACCGCCCGGGCCGTGGACACCTCCGCCAACGAGACCACCTCTGACGGTCTCACGGTGACCGTGGACAACACAGCACCCGACACCACGATCGACTCCGGACCACAAGGCGCGGTGAGCTCCCAGTCCGCGACGTTCGGGTTCTCCTCGAACGAGGCCGGCACGACGTTCCAGTGCAGCCTTGACGGTTCCGCGTTCGCGAGCTGCACGTCGCCCGTCCAGTACGGCGGGCTGGCCGACGGCTCGCACACCTTCCGGGTGCGGGCCACCGATGCCGCGGGCAACGTGGACGCCAGCCCGGCCAGCCGGAGCTGGACGGTCGAC
>DASPYH010000382.1:0-2325 GCA_035636875.1 Mycobacteriales bacterium
CGGCCCGAGCCGGTCAGCGAGCTGGAGGTGGCGCTTACCGCGTCGCTGGCCACGCCGGTGCCGGACGTCTCCTTCGCCGCGCTGAAGCTCCCGCAGCCGCTGCTTACCGCGCTGGAGCGGCGCGACATCCGTACCCCGTTCCCCATCCAGGCCCGCACGCTGCCCGACGCGCTGGCCGGCCGCGACCTGCTCGGCCGCGCCGAGACGGGATCCGGCAAGACATTGGCCTTCGGGCTGCCGATGCTGGCCCGGCTGTCGACCCCGGGACGCGGCTCCCGCGCGGCGGGCAGCCCAGCCGGCCTGGTGCTGGTTCCGACCCGGGAGCTCGCCGGGCAGGTGACCGAGGTGCTCGCCCCGCTGGGGCAACCGCTCGGCGTGCGCGTGCTCGCGGTGTACGGCGGCGCGTCGATCGGGCGGCAGGTCGCGGCACTGCGCCGGGGCGTCGACCTGCTGGTCGCCACCCCGGGCCGGCTGCTCGACCTGGTCCGGCAGGGCGAGTGCTCGCTCGGCTCGGTGGAGGTGACCGCGATCGACGAGGCCGACCACATGGCCGACCTGGGCTTCCTGCCGGATGTCAGCCGGATCCTGGACTTGACCAGGCCGGACGCCCAGCGGCTGCTGTTCTCCGCCACGCTCGACCGGGGCGTGGACCGGCTGGCGCGGGCCTACCTCACCGACCCGGTCGCGATCGCGGTGGCGCCCGCGGCGGCCCCGGTCGCCACCATGGATCACCTCGCCTTCGCCGTGCGGGCCGAGGACAAGCTCGCCGTCACCACCGAGATCGCCGCCCGGCCGGCGCGCACGCTGCTGTTCGTACGGACGAAGCACGGCGCCGACCGGCTGGCCAAGCAACTCGCCCGCGGAGGCGTGCCGGCCGCGGCGCTGCACGGCAACCTGGCGCAGGGCGCCCGGCAGCGGGCGCTGGACGCCTTCGCCGCCGGCCGGTCCCGGGTGCTGGTGGCCACCGACGTCGCCGCCCGCGGGATCCACGTCGACGACGTCGACCTTGTCGTGCACTTCGACCCGCCGACCGACCACAAGGACTACCTGCACCGCTCCGGGCGCACCGCCCGGGCCGGTGCCCGCGGCACGGTCCTGTCGCTGCTGCTGCCGGAGCAGGTGCGCGAGGCCGGGCGGATGCACCAGCGGGCCGGCCTGACGGTGGCGGCGACGGCGGTCATGCCGGGGCACGCCGCCGTGGTCGCCCTCGCCCGCTCGGGCGAGCCGGTGGTCGCGCGGGAGGCGACGGCACCGGAAGCACCGGCGCGCGCAACCAGAAGGCCCGGCCGCGGCCGGCCTTCCCGGCGTCGGTCGAGCACGCCGGGCCGTCGGGAGGCCAAGCCGGCGGCCTGAGGCAAGGGCCGGGCTGCCCGGCGTCGCCTGGGCGCGCCCGGCGCCAGCACGTCGAGCGCTCGGTGCACCACCACCTGCGCGTCCGGCAGCAGCCCGTCGCAGGGCAGGTCCGCCGCCCGCTCCTCGGCGGTCGCGCCCCACGACAGCGGCAGGCGAGCGCCGACGCGGCTCACAGCAGCTGACGCAGCACGTACGGCATGATCCCGCCGTGGCGGTAGTACTCCGCCTCGCCCGGGGTGTCGATCCGCACCACCACGCTGAACTCGCGGCCGTCCGCACGCACCGTCACCTCGCGGGGCACGTCGCCGCAGTTCATCGCCTCGATCCCGGCGACGTCGAAGGTCTCCTCGCCGGTCAGTCCGAGCGACTCGGCCGACTCCCCGTCCGCGTACTGCAGCGGGAGCACTCCCATCCCGATCAGGTTGGACCGGTGGATCCGCTCGTACGACTCGGCGATGACCGCCCGCACCCCGAGCAGGGCGGTGCCCTTCGCGGCCCAGTCGCGGGACGAGCCCGACCCGTACTCCTTGCCGGCGAGCACGACCAGCGGCACCCCGGCGTCCGCGTACGCCACGGAGGCGTCGTAGACCGAGGTCTGCTCGCCGGTCAGCAGGTTGCGCGTCACCCCGCCCTCCACGCCGGGCACGAGCTGGTTGCGCAGCCGGATGTTCGCGAACGTGCCGCGGATCATCACCTCGTGGTTGCCTCGCCGGGAGCCGTAGGAGTTGAAGTCCCGCCGCTGCACGCCGTGCTCGCTCAGGTAGCGCCCCGCCGGGGAGTCGGTCTTGATCGCGCCGGCGGGGGAGATGTGGTCGGTGGTCACCGAGTCAGCGAGCTTGGCCAGCACCCGGGCACCGGAGACGTCGGTCACCGGTGCGGGCTCGGGTCGCATCCCGTCGAAGTACGGCGGCTTCCGCACGTACGTCGAGTCAGGGTCCCAGGCGAAGGTGTCACCCGACGGCGTCGACAGCG
>DASPYH010000383.1:0-2206 GCA_035636875.1 Mycobacteriales bacterium
ACGGGTTCTGGGCGGTGGTCGGCCACCCGGTGACGGTGACGTAACAGGCGCCGGTGGTGGGTGCGTGTCCGGTGTGGATCCACCGGACACGCACCAGAGGGGGGACGGGCAGGACCTGCGCGTCGACAAGTCCACGCTCCGCTGTCTCCGGGTGGTGCGGCCCGGCGACGGTCGTTCGTCCGTCCGCTGAAATCGGAGGTCCCCGCGCGTGGCCGCAGAGCCGAGCAACGCGATCGACACGCACCGCCAGCCAGGTTCCACAGACAGGGGCGCGAATCCGCCGACCGGCACGCGACGGCGCGCGCGGAGGGCGGCACTCGTCGACCCCCGGCGGCTCGCGATCCACAACTGGCCCGTGGCCGCCAAGCTCGGCGCGGTGCTCGTCGTGCCGGTCGTGACCGCGCTGCTCCTCGGCGGCCTGCGGATCGGGTCGTCGCTGGACACCGCGGCGGCGTACGGCCGGGTGGGGCGGCTGGCTGAGCTCGGCGGCCGCGCCGCGGAGCTCGGGCACCAGCTCGAGGGGGAGCGGGACCGGGTGGCGACGTACGTCGCCGGCGGCCGTGGGGCGCTGTCGACCGACCTGACCGGTCAGCAGTCGGTGGTGGACGTGGCGGCGACGGCCTTCCGGAAGGCGGCCGCCGGAGTCGACGAGCAGTACGGCCCGACGGTGCGCCGCCGGGTGGAGACCGTTCTCACCCGGCTCGACGACCTCGGCGCGCTGCGGGAGCTCACGATCTCCACCGCGCTCCCACCGTCCGCCGTCATCAGCACGTACACGAATGTCCTCGCGGACATCCTGGACCTGGAGGCGGACATCGCCGAAGGCTCGGTGGACGCCACGCTCAACGGGACGGTCCGGGCCTTCTCGACGCTGTCCGCGGAGAAGGAGCTGACCTCCCGGCAGCGCGCACTGCTCGCGGTAGCGGCGGCCGCCGACCGGTTCCCCACCGGCGGCTACGAGGAGTTCCTGGCCACCAGCGCCCAGGCGGACGCGGTCAACCGGGACTTCCTCGCGGCGGCGAGCGGCGCTCAGGGCCAGCGGTACAAGGACACCGTCACGGGACAGCGCGTTGACCGCGCCGAACAGCTGGAAGAGGTCGCTCTGGCCCGGTCGGGCAACTCCTCCCTCGACATCGACCCGGCGGAGTGGCTATCGGTCGCGGAGACCAAGATCGACCTGCTCCGGCAGGTCGAGCGGTCCCTGATCGCGGAGGTGGTGGACCGCAGCCGGGTGCTGACGGCCGAGGAGCGGCGAAGGGCGCTGTGGGGTGCCGGCGGGGTTCTCCTCGTTCTCCTGCTGGCCCTGCTGATCTCGTTCGCCGTCGCCCGGTCGATGCTGCGTTCGCTGCGGGCGCTGCGGGCGAGCGCGCTGGAGGTGGCGGACCGGCGGCTGCCAGAGGTGATCGAGCGGATGCGCCGGGGCGACCCGGTCGAGGCCACGGTGGCCGTACGGCCGGTAGTGCTCGAGTCCTCCGACGAGGTTGGCCAGGTCGCGCGTGCCTTCGACGAGGTGCACAGCCAGGCGGTCCGGCTGGCGGTCGAGCAGGCCGGCCTGCGCAGCAACGTCAACGCGATGTTCGTCAACCTGTCCAGGCGCACGCAGGGGCTGGTGGAGCGCCAGCTGACCCTCATCGATGAGCTGGAGGTAGGGGAGCGGGACCCGGACCAGCTCGCGAACCTGTTCAAGCTCGACCACCTGGCCACCCGGATGCGGCGCAACAGCGAGAACCTCCTCGTGCTGGCCGGCGAGGACGCCGGCCGGAGATGGGGGCAGCCGGTCCCGCTGCTGGACGTGCTGCGGGCCGCGACGTCCGAGGTGGAGCAGTACCACCGGATCCAGCTGACCGGAGGGCCCGAGGCCGACGTGCTGGGGCACGCGGTCAACCACATGGTCCACCTGGTCTCCGAACTGCTGGAGAACGCGACCGTCTACTCGCCCCCGCTGTCGCCGGTGGTCGTGCACGGGCAGCGGCTGTCCGACGGCGGCGCGCTGCTCGAGATCGTCGATGCCGGCGTGGGGATGACCGACGACGAGCTGACGGAAGCGAACGAGCGGCTGGCGAGCCCACCGGTCTTCGACGTCGCGCTGTCCCGGATGATGGGCCTCTACGTGGTCGGCCGGCTGGCCGCCCGGCACGGCATCGTGGTGCGATTGCGCCGCTCGAACGTCGGGGGGGTGGCGGCATTCGTGCGGATCCCGGCGGGG
>DASPYH010000384.1:0-4665 GCA_035636875.1 Mycobacteriales bacterium
CAGGCCCCGACGCACGTCCTCGTGATCACCAAGTCGCACTACCCGGACGTCGCGTCGCTCGTCGCCGCCGACCCGGAAGGGCTGGTCGCGCTGCACCGCACCGCGGTGGCCGTGGCGGAGGCCGAGGGCGTCGCCGGCCCGGGCTGGCGACTGGTCTTCAACACCGGTCGCAAGGCCGGCCAGACCGTCCGGCACGTGCATGGCCATGTGCTCGGAGGACGGGATTTCGGGTGGCCACCCGGGTAAACTCGGCAGGTCACATTCTCGTGAAGAGGAAGCAGGTCCGCCCCGACCCGTGCCCACCACATCGACCCGAGAGGGCGTCGCCAGCGACGCTGTCACCACCCAGACGAAGATCGTCGTTCCCGGCTCGCAGGCCATGGTGAGCCTGCTCGGCTCCCGTGACGAGCTGCTCCGGATCGTCGAAGAGGCGCTGGACAGCGACATCCACGTCCGTGGCAACGAGATCACCATCAGCGGGGACCCGGCCGACAACGCGCTCGCGGTCCGGCTGTTCGAGGAGCTGCTGGAGCTGGTCGCCGCCGGGCAGACGCTCACCGCCGACTCCGTGACGCACGCGCTGGGCATGCTGCGGGCGGGCGAGTCGGAGCGGCCCGCCGACGTCCTGAGCCTCAACATCCTGTCCCGGCGCGGGCGCACGATCCGGCCGAAGACGCTGAACCAGAAGCGCTACGTCGACGCGATCGACCGGCACACCATCGTCTTCGGAATCGGCCCCGCCGGCACCGGCAAGACCTACCTCGCCGTCGCCAAGGCCATGCAGGCGCTGCAGTCCAAGCAGGTCAACCGGATCATCCTCACCCGGCCTGCGGTCGAGGCGGGGGAGCGGCTCGGCTACCTGCCCGGCACGCTGTACGACAAGATCGACCCCTACCTGCGGCCGCTGCTCGACGCGCTGCACGACATGGTCGACCCGGATTCGATCCCGCGGCTGACCCAGGGCGGCACGATCGAGATCGCCCCGCTGGCGTACATGCGCGGCCGGACCCTCAACGACGCCTTCATCATCCTGGACGAGGCGCAGAACACCACGCCCGAGCAGATGAAGATGTTCCTGACCCGGCTCGGCTTCGGCTCCAAGATCGTCGTCACCGGCGACGTCACCCAGGTCGACCTGCCGGCCGGGCAGCGCAGCGGCCTGCGGGTGGTCCGGGACATCCTCGACGGCGTCGAGGACGTCCATTTCGCGGAGCTGACCAGCACCGACGTGGTGCGCCACCGGCTGGTCGGGGACATCGTGGACGCGTACGCGCGGTACGACGCGGAGGTCGTGCAGGCACCCGCGCGGGCGGCCGCCGGCGGCGGTGGCCGCGAGCGGGCTCGAAGCCGGCGCCGGTGAGCCGGGCGTGAGCCTTCGATGAGTGTCGACGTCGCGAACGAATCCGGCATCGAGGTCGACGAGGCGGCGCTGGCCTCGGTCGCCCGGCACGTCCTCGAGCAGCTCGGGGTCAACCCGCTGGCCGAGCTGTCGGTGCTGGCCGTGGACACCGCCGCGATGTCGGCGCTGCACGAGCGGTGGATGGGCGAGCCGGGGCCCACGGACGTGCTGGCCTTCCCGATGGACGAGCTCGACACCGCCCGCGGCCCGGACGAGCCGGAGCCCGGGCCGGCGCTGCTCGGCGATGTCGTGCTCTGCCCGGAGTACGCGCGGCGCGGCGCCCGAACCGCCGGTCACTCGCTGGCCGACGAGTTGAACCTGCTCACCGCCCACGGGGTGCTGCACCTGCTCGGCTACGACCACGCCGAGCCGGAGGAGGAGCGGGAGATGTTCGGGTTGCAGGCCAGGCTGCTGGACTCGTGGAGGTCGCGCCAGCGGGGGAGCACCCCCGCCCGATGAGCGCCGCCCGGCTGCTCGTCGGTGACCCGAGGCCGGCCGCTCGGCCGGCCGGGACGGGCCGGCGTTGACGGGGGCCGCCCGGCTGCTCGTCCGTGACCCGGAGCCGGCCGCTCGGCCGGTCGAGAGGGGCTGGCAGTGAGCCGACCCGACCTGGTGCTGCTCGTCCTCGCCGCGCTCCTGGTCCCGCTGGCCGGCGTGCTGGCGTGCGTCGACGCAGCCCTCGTCCGGGTCTCCCAGGCCCGGGTCGAGGAGATGGAGCGCGAGGGCGTACGGGGGGCCCGCAAGCTCGCCGGGATCGTCGCGGACCGACCCCGGTACACCAACCTGCTGCTGCTCCTGCGGCTGACCTGCGAGCTGCTCGCGACCGTCCTGGTCACCCGGGTGGCCTTCGACTGGCTCGGCTTCACCGTGGCGGCGATCGCGTTCAGCACGGCCGTCATGGTGGTGGTCAGCTACGTGCTCGTCGGGGTCGGCCCGCGCACCATCGGCCGGCAGCACCCGTACCAGGTGGCGCTGCTGACTGCCGGCATCGTCCGGGCGCTGGCCCGGCTGCTCGGACCGCTGGCGTCGCTGCTCATCCTCATCGGCAACGCGATCACCCCTGGGCGCGGCTTCCGGGAGGGGCCGTTCGCGACCGAGGTGGAGCTGCGCGAGCTGGTCGACCTCGCCGAGCAGCGCGGGGTGGTGGAGCACGGCGAGCGGGACATGATCCACTCTGTCTTCGAGCTAGGCGACACGATCGCTCGCGAGGTGATGGTGCCGCGTACCGAGATGGTGTGGATCGAGCGGACCAAGACCATCCCGCAGGCGCTGGCGCTCGCCCTGCGCTCCGGCTTCTCCCGGATCCCGGTGATCGGGGAGAACGTCGACGACGTGGTCGGCATCGCGTACCTCAAGGACCTCGCCGCCCGCGCCCGGGATCCGCGCGCCGGGAGCACCCGGGTGGACGAGGTGATGCGGCCGGCGACCTTCGTACCGGAGTCCAAGCCCGTCGACCAGTTGCTGCGGGAGATGCAGGCGAAGCGGACGCACATGGCGATCGTCATCGACGAGTACGGCGGGACCGCGGGGCTGGTCACCATCGAGGACATCCTCGAGGAGATCGTCGGCGAGATCGCCGACGAGTACGACACCGAACGGCCGCCGGTGGAGTGGGTCGACGACGACACCGCCCGGGTGACCTCGCGGATGGCCGTCGAGGATCTCGGCGAGCTGTTCGACACCGAAGTGCCCGACCTCGGCGACGTGGAGACCGTGGGTGGGCTGCTGGCCCGCGAGCTGGGCCGGGTGCCGATCCCGGGTGCCTCCGTGCCGATCGACGGGCTCACCCTGACCGCGGAGAGCGTTGGCGGCCGGCGCAACCGGATCGACACGGTGCTGGTCCACCGCGACCAGCCGGCGCCGCAGGTGCAGCCGGAGCCGGACGGGCGCCGCTCCCGGCACCCGGCCGAGCAGTCGGCCGACGGCTGAGCCGCCGGCAGGTCATCGCCGCCGGACGCGGGGTCGGCAGGCCCTGCGCCGTGTCGAACTTCTGGTCGCCGCCAGCCCCGGCGACGTCGAACGTCGGGTCGCCGCCAGCCCCGGCGACGTGTCGGACGTCGGGTCGCCGCCAGCCCCGGCGACGTCGAACGTCGGGTCGGCGCGGCGCCCGAGGACGGGCGACGGGACGGCGGGAGGATGTCGCCCGTGACCGACCTGGACGTCGAGGACGCGAAGATGGTCGCCCTGGCCCGTGCCGCCCGCGCTCGCACCGGCGCGGCGGAGGGCGCCGCGGTGCGGGACAGCGACGGCCGGACCTACGTGGGGACCACGGTCGCGTTGCCCTCGCTGGGACTGAGTGCGCTGCAGGCCGCGGTCGCCGCGGCGGTGTCGAGCGGGGCGACCGGCCTCGAGGCGGCGGCGCTGGTGACCGAGGCCGCCGTCGTCGACCAGGCCGGCCGGGACGCGGTCGGCGACCTGGGACCCGGCGCGCCGGTGCTTGTCGCAGACCTCGCCGGAACGCTGCGGTAGCCGGGCCGCAGTCGTATCAGCAGGAGTCGAGCGCGCTCTCCCAACCAAGGGGGTGGGAGTGGTGACTGGAAACATCGCGGAAGCCGAGCTGGCGGTGCTGCTGCACCTCCCGCCGCCGCGGGACCTGCCGGAGGCGGAACCGCCGACGGCCGGCCGCCAGGGCGGACCGGCGCTCGCCGTGATCGGCATGCTGTTCGCCCTGCTCGGCGTCGTCCTGTGGCTGCTCCGCTCCGATGCCGCCCTGGCCTCGACGGGCATCGCGGTGGCGGGTGTCGGCGTCGCTGAAATGATCGCCGGCCTCGCGCTCACCTTGCACCGGCGATAGCACGAACGCCGATGAGGGCGGCCCCTGTTGGGAGCCGCCCTCTCGAACGTGTGCACCGACCCGGCTGGTCGCCTCTCGGCGAGTGGTCGCTCACGGCGACGAAAAGTGGAGCCCGGGGACACAGGTCCAGGTCAGTACGATCTGTCCAACGGCCGTCGCCGCGCCGGGATTCCCGGTGGGACGAGATTCCTCAGCCGGCCAGCACCACCCGCTCGTTTGGCACGATCTGCGTCATCGCCTTGACGTGGCTGATGTCCCGGGGACCGTTCTTGCCGAGGTTGGCCAACCGCTGCTGGTCCTCCTTGGTGAGCGTCTGGTTGGCCAGCGGCGCAAGGTGGCCGCACGTCGTCCGGGGTGATGCCGAGACCTTCGCCGACCCGCAGGCCGAGGTCGTCCTCGACCAGCAGGAGATGCCAGACCATCCCGCTCTGCGCAACCGGTCGGGCACACCCCGGACCCTACGGCCCTGTTC
>DASPYH010000385.1:0-2233 GCA_035636875.1 Mycobacteriales bacterium
ATCCGTCCGGCCGAGCACGCCGCCGTGGACCCGGGCCTGTCCGCATCGGCCCTGATGTCGGTGGTGTCGGCGGCGCTCGCCGCCGACTTCGACCGCGACCCGGCTGGGCGGGTGGATCGACCGGAGGACCGCCGGTGATGCTGGTCCGGCCGCGGACCCCGGCGGACGAGCCGGCGGTGGCCCGGCTGCTGACCGAGACGGCCGCCCGGGTCGAGGCCGCCGACCCGCGGGTGCGGACCGCCCGGCGGATGCTGCCGGGCGGCGGTGCGCTGGTCGCGGTCGACGGCGCGGGCGCTGTCCGCGGTCACGTCCGGCCGGTGGTCCGGCAGCTGGCCGCGGACGACGAGGCCCGGCAGTACGCGCCGGACCGTTCGGTGAGCTGGGCCGACGCCGCCGGGTCCGCCGAGGCGATCGCGGCGCTCGCCGCCGCGCTCCGCCAGCCGGGCACCGCGGGGGCAGCGGCCGACTCCGCGCTCTGGCCCTCGGCGGACGAGGTGGGCGCGGCGGGATGGGTCGCGGCCGGGCTGGAACCCGTCGCGCTCTACACGCTCCGCCCGCCGGAACCGTTGCCCGCCGTCCCGGCACCCGGCGTCACCGTGCGGCCGGCGACCGCCCTGGACGTGCACGCGGTCGCCGCGCTGCACCGCGATGCGATCGCCTTCCAGGCCGAGGCCAGCCCGTACGTGCGGGTGGCGCCGGCGGCCGAGGCGGGCTTCCGCCGCCGGCTGGCCGACGGCAGCACGACCACTCACGTGCTCGAGCACGCCGGCGAGTTGCTCGGGGTGGCCGAGTGGTGGCTGGTGACCGCCGGGGCCGCGACCACCGGGGCCGAGGAGGGCCGGGCGGCCATGCTGCCGCCCGGGCGCTACGCGTACCTCAACTCGGTCGGCATCCGCGCCGGCGCCCGCGGTCGGGGTCTCGGCCGGGTGCTGGTCTCCGCCGTGCTGCGCGCGGCCGGTCCAGGCCTGAGCGGAACGACGCTGTGGTTCGCCGCGCACAACCCGGTGGCCAGCCGGGTCTGGCCGCACCTCGGCTGGCACCCGCTGTGGACGGTGTGGGAGCGGAGATCCACGCATGCGGGGATGTCGTAGCACCGGACTAGGGTCGGGCGACGTGATGGACCGTATGTCGTCGTCGTTCGTCAGGACGCTCCGGGAGGACCCGGCCGACGCGGAGGTGCCGAGCCATCGGCTGCTCGTCCGCGCCGGCTACGTCCGCCGGGTCGCGTCCGGCGGCTACAGCTGGCTCCCGCTCGGCCTGCGGGTGCTCCGCAACGTCGAGCGCGTCGTGCGCGAGGAGATGGACCGCATCGGCGCGCAGGAGGTGCTCTTCCCGGCGCTGCTGCCGCGCGAGCCCTACGAGGCGACCGGGCGGTGGCGCGACTACGGCCCGGAGATCTTCCGGCTGGTCGACCGGCGCGGCGCCGACCACCTGCTCGCTCCGACCCACGAGGAGGTCTTCACCCTGCTCGCCAGGGCGGAGCTGCTCTCCTACCGCGACCTGCCGCTGTCGCTCTACCAGGTGCAGACCAAGTTCCGGGACGAGCCGCGGCCCCGGTCCGGGCTGCTGCGCACCCGCGAGTTCCTGATGAAGGACTCCTACTCCTTCGATCTGGACGACGCCGGCCTGAAGGCGTCGTACGAGGCGCACCGCGAGGCGTACCAGCGGATCTTCAGCAGGCTCGGCATCGAGCACCGGATCGTCTCGGCGCTGTCCGGGGCCATGGGTGGCTCGGCGTCCGAGGAGTTCCTCGCGCCGACCCCCTCCGGTGAGGACACGTTCGCCTCCTGTGGACAGTGCGGCTACGCGGCGAACGTGGAGGTGGTGCCGAGCGTGCCGGAGCCGGTGTCCGCGATCATGCCGGGGCCGGTGCAGATACTGGACACGCCGGGCACGCCGACCATCGAGACGCTCGCCGCACACCTCGGCGTCCCCGCCTCCGCGACGCTGAAGAACCTGCTGGTGCTGGCCGGGGACGAGGTGGTCGCGGTCGGGGTGCCCGGCGACCGGGAGGTCGACATGCGCCGGCTGGAGGCGGTGCTCGCCCCGGCAGCCGTGCGCGTGTTGGAGGCGGCGGACTTCGCAGCCCGGCCCGCGCTCGTTCGCGGCTACGTCGGGCCGCAGGGGATGGCCGGGCGGGCCTTCCGCTACCTCGCCGACCGGCGGGTGGCGCCCGGGACGGCCTGGGTCACCGGCGCGAACCAGCCCGACCGGCACGCCCGCAACGTGGTGG
>DASPYH010000386.1:0-13221 GCA_035636875.1 Mycobacteriales bacterium
GCCAAGGAACAGGCGATCTCCGACCAGCTCGGGCTGTCCGCCACCCGCTACTACCAGGTGCTCAACGCGCTGATCGACCGGCCCGAGGCGCTCGCCGCCGACCCGATGCTGGTCAAGCGGCTGCGCCGGCTGCGCGCCAGCCGCCAGCGTGCCCGCTCGGCGCGCCGCCTCGGCATCGAGAGCCCCTAGGGAGCTCTGGTCGCGCGATACACGTTCGACGATCTCGGGGGCGGTTCGGGGGAACCGCCTGACCGGGAGGCTCCCACTGCATCATCGACGGGGACACCTTTCGCATCGACCGGAGGGAGACCCGTGAGCCGGGTACGGTCCTGGCTCGCCGCGCCGCTCGGCACCCGCCTGCTGGGTGCTGCGTGCGCGGCGGCCGGGGTGGCCCTTCTCGTCGTCGGCCTGGTGGCCCTCAACGGCGGTGGCGGCGGCACGCCCGGCGCCGCACCTCCGCCCGCCACCGCGACCACGGCGCCGTCCGCGACCGGCGAACCATCCGGGCAGCCGAGCACTCCGACCCCCTCGCCGGCGACCACCATGCCGCCGGCGACGACCCCACCGTCGAGCAGCGTTGCGCCGACCACGCCCGCCCCGCCGCCGCCGCGGGCACCGCTGACCGTGCTGAACAACTCCACGATCAGCGGGCTCGGCGACCAGGCCGCGATCGCCGCGCGCCGGCACGGCTGGCCGGTCGCCGCGGTCGGCAACTTCGCCGGCCGGCTGCCGCAGACCACCGTCTACTACACCCCCGGCGACCCGACCGAGGAGCGGGCGGCACGGCAGTTCGCGACCGAGTTCCCGCAGGTCCAGCGTGTCTTTCCGCGCTACGCCGGGCTCCCCCCGACCCCGGCGGGCATCGTGCTGGTGGTCACCCGCGACTGGGTGGACTGACCCTGCGTCACCCTCAGCCCGGGTCGTGGCGCGAGGCGAACGCGGCGAGGGCCGCGACCTGGTCCGCCCGAAGGGACGGGCGGACGGCGCGGCGTGCCGTCGCCACGTCCTGCGCGGTCACTTCGGGCGCGTCCAGGGACCGGCGCATCGCCGCCAGCGCCGCCTCCCGGACCAACGCCGCCAGGTCGGCGCCGCTGTAGCCGTCCGTCTCCGCCGCCATCCGATCCAGGTCCACTTCGGACGCCAGCGGCGTGTTCCTCGCCGCCGCCCGCAGGATCGCCGCCCGGGCCGGCGCGTCCGGCGGCGGCACGAAGACCAGCCGCCCGAGCCGGCCCGGCCGCAGCAGCGCCGGGTCGACCAGGTCCGGGCGGTTCGTCGCGGCGATCACCACGACGTCGCGCAGCCCCTCGATCCCGTCCAGCTCGGTCAGCAGCGCGGCCACCACCCGGTCCGCCACCCCGCTGTCGCTGGCCTGCCCGCGGACCGGTGCAAGCGCGTCCACCTCGTCGAGGAAGACCAGCGCGGGCGCCGCCTCCCGGGCCCGCCGGAACAGCTCGCGCACCGCGCGCTCGCTCTCGCCGACCCACTTCGACAGCAGCTCGGCGCCCTTGACCGGCAGCACGTTCGCCTGCCCCGACCCGGCGATCGCCCGCACCAGGAAGGTCTTGCCGCACCCGGGCGGCCCGTACAGCAGCAGCCCCCGGGCCGGCTGCACCCCGAGCCGGGCGAAGGTGTCCGGATAGGACAGTGGCCACAGGACGGTCTCGGTGAGCGCCTGCTTCACCGGCTCCAGGTCGCCCACCTCGTCGAGCGTGAGCATGGGGATGTCCACTGTGGACTCGGACATCGCGGTCGGGCGCACGACGTCGAGCGCGCCGAGCAGGTCGGCCTGGGCGATCGTGGGCTTCTCCTCGTTCCGCTGCCGGGCCGCGGCCCGCACCGCCGCCTCCCGCCGCAGCACGAGCAGGTCGGCCGCCACGAAGCCGGGCGTGCGCTCGGCCACCGCGTCGAGGTGAACGTCGGCGGCGAGCGGGCTGGACCGCAGCAGCAGGTCGAGCAGCGCCCGCCGCCCGGCCCGGTCCGGCAGCGGCACCGACACCTCGTGGTCGAGCCGACCGGGCCGGCGCAGTTCCGGGGACACCCCTTCCGGGCGGGCGCTGGTGCACACCACGGCCACGCCGGCGGTCGCCACCGCCCGGCCGAGCAGGTCGAGCAGCACGGTGGCCACCGGCTTCGTCCCCTCCCGGGGGGCCAGCGCCTCGACGTCCTCCAGCAGCAGGACGGCCGGCGCCCGCCGGGACGCCTCCGCCACCGCCTCGCGCAGCGCCGCCGTGGCCGCCGGCGCCTCGAGCGCCGCGATCCCCGGTGCCCACCGGCGTACCACCGACGCGCCGACGGCCGCCGCGACCGCCCGCACCATCGTCGTCTTCCCCGACCCCGCCGGTCCGGTCAGCAGCACGCCGAGTTGCGGCGTCGTGCCCAGCCGAGCCAGCACCTCGGTGTGATGGAAGCCGAGGTCGAGCCACTCCCGCAACTGGGCCGCCTGGGACTCCAGCCCCGGCAGGTCGTCCAGGCTCGGCGCCGGCTCAGCGTCCAGTTCGGACTCGCCGGTCCGGCCGTCGAGGCCGGCGGCGGTAGAGGTGAGGCTCGGCGTCGCGCTGCCGGTGGTGCTACCGCCGTCCCGCCACCCGACGACCGTGCCCATGGTCACCAGCGCCGGCCCGGCCGGCTCGGTGCCGGTCACCGTCAGCAGCGTGGTCGTCCAGGCCATGCCCATCGCGGTGGACAGGCTGCGCCGCGCCGAGGCCGCCTCGCGCAGCCCGCCGGGCGCAGCGTCCTGCGGCAGCAGCGAGACGTTGTCGCCCGACGTCACCACCTTGCCGAGCAGTGCCTGGCGCAGCATCCCCGGCGGCACCGCGGCCATGGCGCCCTCGGACCCGGCCACCACCACCCGCCGCGCCTCCCGCAGCGGCGCCGGCGCAACCGTCACCGGGTCGCCGTCCCGCACGCCGAGGTTGCCGAGCAGCAGGTCGTCACAGAGCAGGTCGCCGCGGGCCGCGTCCGGCCCGGACACCGCGACCACCGCCCCGGTCGTGCGCCGGCCGGTCAGCCGGACGGCGTCCCACTGGGCCAGCCCGAGCGCCGCCAGCACCTCGCGGTGCAGCCGGACGACGCCGCGGCGGGCGTCGAGTCGGGCCCCGGTCAGCCGCGCGGTCAGCGTCAGCTCGCGCCCGTCGGACGCCGCAGCGGTCACGCGGGCAGAGTCTAGGACCGTCCAGGTCACGAGCCGGCAACCGTACGGCCACGGCTCGCGTCCAGCAGGGGAAGAACGGCGTGCCCCGCGGTAGGTTCGCGGTTCGGGCGGGGGGCGAGGTCCGCGCTGAGCGGGCCGGTCGGCAGGAGCAGGGGCGGATGGACAGCAGTGGCTACCGCAGCGACGGTGTCGGCCTCGCCGTCGCCATCGTCAACGGCGTCTACGACCGGGGGGCCGACGGCGCGGCTCTCGACGACGCGATCCGCGATTTCGGCGTGGTCAACCGGCCGCTGACCGCGCGCGAACGGGCCGCGCTGCGCACCTGGGCAGGCCACCTGCACAACGTCTTCTCGGCGACCGACGCCGCCGCCGCGGCCCGGCTGCTCAACCAGCTGCTGGACGTGGTCGTCACCCACCCCTACATCACCGACCACGACGGCCGCCTGCACCTGCACTACGCGCCGGCCGAGGCCGGCCCGCTGCACCGGGTGCAGGCGAGCACGTCGATGGGTCTGGCCATCGTCCTGTGCGACTACGGGATGGCGCGGCTGGGGGTCTGCCGCGCGGCCGACTGCGAGTGCGTCTACGTCGACGTCTCCCGCAACGCACAACGCCGCTTCTGCTCCGAGAGCTGTGCGAACCGGACCAACGTCGCGGCGTTCCGGGCCAGGGCGAGGCAGGCTCCGGCTGCGCCGACCGCGGGCGCCGGCGCCCCGGGCTGAGCCGGCTCGCGGGCGGCTTCCGGAAAGGGCCCGACCGGGTGTCAACCGGGCGGGGATGCCACGGCGTCCAGCAGATGTGCCGGTCCGCTCCCGCCGGATCCCCTTCTACCGGGTCCTGCCTCCCCGCGTGCTCGTCCCGCTCGTCGCGCTCGCCGCGCTCGCCGCCCTGCTGGCCGCCGCGTACTCCCGCTGACCGGCGGCCGGCTCGGACCGGCGACGCCTCGGCGGGTCGGCGAGCGGTCAGCAGGCGAGGACGTTGGCTTCCCGGGTGGAGTCGTCGGGCCGGGACGGTTCGGGACGGTCCGTGCTGCGCCCTCGGGTCCAGGAGCGGCCGGCGGGGTCCCAGTTCTCGTTGTCCCGGGAGTCGACGCCCCAACCGAGCCAGAGCGCCGCGTTGACGGCGACCAGCACGAGGAGCAGGACCAGGAGTTCCATGCCTCCATGGTCCGCTCGGCTGGGCCGACGAACGAGTGGCAGGACTACCACTTCTCATCGATTTCCTGCCATCCTCTCCTCATGCGACCACTGACCGGCCGGAGCGTCGCCGTGCTCGCCACCGACGAGCTGGCCGCATTCGAGATGGCCGTCGCCTGCGAGGTCTTCGGCATGGACCGGTCCGACCGCGGCATCCCCCTGTGGGACTTCGCCTTGTGCCTGGCCGGGCCGGGTCCGATCCGGATCCGCTCCGGCTTCACCGTCGACAGCCCGTACCGGCTGGAGCGCGTCGCCGAGGCCGACCTGGTGATCGTCCCCGGGTGGTATCAGCTGGACACCAGCCCCGGCCCAGAGCTGGTCGAGGCGATGAGGGCCGCCGCGGACCGGGGCGCGTGGTTGCTCGGCTTCTGCTCCGGGACCTTCGCGCTCGCGCACGCCGGGCTGCTGGACGGGCAGCGCGCGACCACCCACTGGTACTACGCGGACCGGTTCCGGGCGCTCTTCCCCGACATCGACCTCGACCCCAACGTGCTGTACGTGGCGGACCGGCCGGTGATGACCAGCGCCGGGACGGCGGCGGCGATCGACCTGTCACTGCACGTGCTCCGCCTGGTCGACGGGCCGGAGGTGGCCAACGCGGTCGCCCGCCGGATGGTCGTGCCGCCGCACCGGGACGGTGGCCAGGCGCAGTACGTCGAGCAGCCGCTGCCCGAGGGCGACGAGCACGACCTGACCGACCTGCTCGCCTGGATGGCCGAGCACCTGGAGGAGGACCTGTCGGTCGCCCGGCTGGCCCGGCGGGCGCACATGTCGGAGCGGACGTTCGCCCGGCGCTTCCGGGCCGAGACCGGGACGACGCCGCACTCCTGGCTGACCTGGCAGCGGGTGCTGTACGCCCAGCGGTTGCTGGAGACGACCGACCTGGACGTGGACCGGGTCGCCGAGCGGTCCGGCTTCGGCAGCCCGGCGATGCTGCGGCACCACTTCCTGGGCCGGGTCGGCGCGCCGCCGCAGCGCTACCGCCGGACGTTCCGCCGCTCCGCCTGACCCGGAGCCGGTGCCGGCCCCGGCGTGCGCAGCAGCGGCGCGGGTACCGTGCCCAGCATGCTGCGGCTCGACGATCTCACCGGTCTGACCTCCCCCGGCCCGTACGCGACGGCGTACTTCGACGCCACCCGCAAGACCGAGGAGGGCGCCGAGGAGGTGGCGCTGCGCTGGCGGGCGCAGCAGGAGGATCTGGCCCGCGACGGCGCGGACGGGCGCACGCTGGAGGCGATGTGGGAGGCGGCGGTGGCGGCGGACCACGCCCCCGGCGAACACGGACGGATGCTGGTGGGGCGGGACGGCCAGGTCCGGCACGACGCGCTGCTGCCGTTCCCGCCCCGGTGGCAGGGGTCGCGGTGGTCGCCGCTGCCGCACCTGATGCCGATGGTGGCGCAGCTCGCGCCGCTGGTGCCGCACGTGGTGGCGATCGTCGACCGTACCGGCGGTGAGGTGGTCGTGACCGGACCGCGGTCCCGGACGGAGCAGGAGGTGGAGGGCAGGGAATACCCGGTGCACAAGACCGGGGCCGGCGGCTGGTCGTCGCTGCGCTACCAGCACAGCACCGAGCACACCTGGAAGGCGAACGCGCGGGCCGTGGCGCGGCGCGTCGACGACGCGGTCCGGCAGACCCGGGCGCGGCTCGTCGTGGTGGCCGGCGACGTGTGGGAGCGGGCCGACCTGCTGCGCGAGCTCGAGGACGAGGCGCGGGCGGTCGCCGTCGAGGTGGAGGAGGGCTCCCGGCACGCCGGCGCGGACAACGACGCGCTGCAGATCCGGGTGGATCGGCTCGTCGCCGAGATCGCCGCCCGCGACGACCTCGAGGTGATCGACCGCTTCATCGAGGCACGCGGGCGGGCGCGGGCCGGCGTGAGCGACGTGCTCGCCGTGCAGGGCCTCGCGGACACGGTCGAGGCGTTCCAGAAGGCGCAGGTCGACACGCTGCTGATCGTCGACGACCCCAGTTCCGAGGTGGAGGCGTGGTTCGGGCCCGACCCGGTGCTGGTGGCGCTGGCGGCCGAGGACCTGCGGCAGCTTGGCGTGCCGGACCCGAGCCGGGACCGGCTCGACGCCGCCCTGGTGCGCGCGGCCATCGGCACCGACGCCGCCATCGTCACGCTGACGCCGCACCAGCTCCCGCTGGCTGACGGGATCGGGGCCAGCCTCCGCTACCCCGACCCCCGCTCCTGACCCGCACGGTCCTGCACGGGCCCATCGAGCATTGCGAGAGCTCGGGTCCGGATGGTCGGCGCGTCGCGGTAGGCGACCTGCCAGAGAATCTCGGCGTCGATGTGGAAGTAGCCATGCGCCAGGATCGTGCGCATTCCGACGACGTCCTGCCAGGGCACCTCGGGGTGCGCCGCCTTGAGCTCGGCCGAGATGGTGCGGGCGGCCGCGCCGAGCACCTCGACCCAGCGCTCGGCAGCGGCAAGGACAGTCGGGTCGCGATCCATCCGCTCCCGACCGCCATCCACGACGTACCGGGAGAGGTTGTCGCACATCTCCACGATGTCGAGCAGGCGCTCACGATCGTCTCTCACAGCGGCACGGACTCGGCGAGGATCCTCTTGGCGTTGCGAGGCTTGAGGCCGCGCGGTGTCACCACGTCGACCTCGACGCCGAGCAACCCCTGGAGATCCATCAGCAGGCCGCCGAGGTCCAGGAGGCTGCGGCCCGGCTCGAGGTCAACTAGCAGGTCCACATCGCTCCTAGCACCGGCCTCTCCCCGCGCCACGGATCCGAAGATCCGTACATTCGACGCCCCCCGCGCGGCCGCGAGGCGGAGAACGTCCGTACGCCTCCGACGCAGCTCCTCGACGGTCACCCGATCATCGTAGGCGACGGTCTGTCCGTACGGTCCTCGGCGGCGAGCGGAGAAATCGGGGTGAGTCGCGGCCCGTTCCGGCCATACCGTGAGGCATGGCTGATCGCGTACCCGAGCGCCCGTCGCTGGACGGCCTGGAGGACCGCTGGGCCGAGCGCTGGGAGGATCTCGGCGTCGGCCGCTTCGACCGCTCCCGGTCCCGAGCCGGCGTCTTCGCGATCGACGCGCCGCCGCTGACGGTCAGCGGCTCCCTGCACGTCGGTCACGTCCTGTCCTACACGCACACCGACCTGGTCGCGCGCTTCCAGCGGATGCGCGGCAGGACCGTCTTCTACCCGGTCGCCTGGGACGACAACGGGCTGCCCACCGAGCGGCGGGTGCAGAACGTGCTCGGCGTGCGCTGCGACCCGACCCTCCCGTACGACCCGGACTTCAGCCCACCGTCCACTCCGGACCCGCGGCGACCGGTCCCGGTGAGCCGGCGCGGCTTCATCGAGCTGTGCGAGCGGCTCGCCGCCGAGGACGAGGCGGTCTTCGCCGGGGTGTGGCGTCGGCTCGGGTTGTCGGTGGACTGGTCGCTGGCGTACTCGACCATCGACGAGCGCTCGCGCCGCACCTCGCAGCTCGGGTTCCTGCACGACCTCGCCCGGGGCGATGCCTACCGGGCGGATGCCCCGACCCTGTGGGACGTCGACTTCCGCACGGCGGTCGCGCAGGCGGAGGTTGTCGACCGCGAGGTGGACGGCGCCTGGCACGCGGTGGAGTTCGAGGTCTCCGACGGCGGTGCCGACGCGCCTGGCGGCGGTGCGGACGCGCCTCGCGGCGGTGCGGACGCATCTGGCGATGGTGCCGGGACGTCTGGCGGCGGGGTGGCCACCGTCGACACCACCCGCCCGGAGCTGCTGCCGGCCTGCGTGGCGGTGGTGGCCAACCCGGACGACGAGCGCTACCGGGGGCTGGTCGGGCGCACGGTCCGGACTCCGGTCTTCGGCGTGGAGGTGCCGGTGCTCGCCCACCGGCTGGCCGACCCGCAGAAGGGCACCGGGCTGGCGATGGTGTGCACGTTCGGCGACCTCACTGACGTGACCTGGTGGCGGGAGCTGGCGCTGCCGGCCCGCCCCGTCATCGGTCGGGACGGGCGGCTGCTCGCCGAGCCGCCGGAGGGGGTGCCGCCGCAGCGGTACGCGGAGCTGGCCGGGCTCACCGTGCCGGCCGCGCGCCGCCGGATGGTGGAGCTGCTGAGCCAGGCCGGCGCGCTGCGTGGCCAGCCGCGACCGGTCCGGCACACCGTGGCGTTCTACGAGAAGGGCCTCCGTCCACTGGAGATCGTCGTGGGTGGACAGTGGTACCTGCGCAACGGCGGCCGCGACCCGCGGCTGCGGGACGCGCTGCTGCGTCGCGGCCGGGAGCTGCGCTGGCATCCGCCGTCGATGCGCGCCCGGTACGAGGACTGGGTGCGCGGGCTGACCGGCGACTGGCTGGTGAGCCGGCAGCGGTTCTTCGGGGTGCCGTTCCCGCTGTGGTATCCGCTGGACGGGGCCGGCCAGCCCCGCTGGGACGCGCCGCTGGTTCCGGCGGAGTCCGCGCTGCCGGTCGACCCGGCCGTGGACCGGCCGCCCGGGTACGAGGAGGACCAGCGCGGCCGCCCGGGCGGCTTCACCGCGGAGCCGGACGTGCTCGACACCTGGGCGACGTCCTCGCTCACCCCGCAGATCGCCGGCGGCTGGGCCGAGGATCCCGACCTGTTCGTCCGCGTCTTCCCGTACGACCTGCGCCCGCAGGCGCACGAGATCATCCGCACCTGGCTGTTCGCCACCGTGCTGCGCTCGCACCTGGAGTTCGACCGTCTCCCGTGGACGGACGCGGCGATCTCCGGCTGGGTGCTCGACCCGGACCGGAAGAAGATGTCGAAGTCGGTCGGCAACGTGGTGACGCCGGCCGAGCCGCTGGACCGGTTCGGCGCGGACGCGGTGCGCTACTGGGCGGCGCACGCCCGGCTCGGCGTGGACACCACCTACGACGAGGGGCAGCTGCGGGTCGGCCGCCGGCTCGCGGTCAAGCTGCTCAACGTGTCCCGCTTCGTGCTGCGCCTGCCCGCGGCCGGCGGGGACCCGGTCGAGCCGGTGGACCGCGCGGCGCTCGGCAGGCTCGCCGAGGTGGTGGACTCCGCGACGGAGGCGTTCGAGCGCTACGACCACGCCGAGGCGCTGGCACGGACCGAGGCGTACGCGTGGTGGTTCTGCGACGACCACGTGGAGCTGGTGAAGTCGCGCGCCTACGGCGCGATCGACGCCGAGGGCGCCCGGTCGGCGGTCGCCGGGCTGCGAACCGTGCTCGACGTGCTGCTGCGGCTGCTCGCACCGGTGCTGCCGTTCGTGACCGACGAGGTGTGGTCCTGGTGGCGGGAAGGGCGGGAGGGTTCCGTGCACACCGCCTCGTGGCCGGACCCGACCCCGCTGCGGGAGGCGGCCCGCGGGCTCGACCCGGAGCTCCCGGACCTGGAGTCCTGGGTGCTCGGCGAGGTGCGCCGGGCGAAGAGCACCGCGCACGTGTCGGTGCGGGCGCCGGTCGAGTTGCTGCGGGTGCGCGTCGACGAGTTGCGCGCCGCTGCCCTGCGGCACGCCGCCGTCGACCTCGCGCTGGCCGCCGGCGCGACCCACCTCGAGCTGGAGCCGACCGTCGGGGAGTCCGAGGTCGTGGTCCGGCTGCGGCAACCGACCGGGGCGGCCGAACGTCCAGCAGGGTGAAAGTAGGCCGCGGAGATCATCGCATCCCCTAGGCTGTCCACCGCTGCGCGTACGGGGGCGCACGGACCGTCACGGCGTCGAGGGGTGTCCGATCATGCGCGTCCGAGTCCTGGCGGCGGTCCCGGCCGCCATCGCGGTGTCCGTCCTGTCCGGAGCGTCCGGAGCGTCGGCGGCGCCGGCACCCGTCGCCGCCACGCCGGTCGTGACGGCGGTGACCGCCACCACGACCGTGCTCACGACGAGGCCGCGGCTGCTGCGCGAGACCGTCCGCTACGGGCAGCGTGACAGCAGCGCGTACGCGATAGCGCACGTGTTCGAGCTGCAGATCCGGCTTACCTGGGCGGGGTCGTACCGGGGTCCGATCACCGGGTACTTCGGCACCCAGACGCTCGCCGGGGTGAAGACGTTCCAGCGCAGCCAGCGGCTCGCGCAGACCGGCGTGGCGGACCGGGCCACCTGGTACCGGCTCATCTGGGTGTCGTCGGTGCGGCACGGGGGCTGGCAGACACTGCCGGCGGGGTGCCGGTCCGCGGGCTGGCACACCTGCTACTCGCGCTCCACCCACGAGCTGTTCACCCTCTACAGCGGGACCCTCTGGAACGCCTGGCTGGTCCGCGGCGGCTCGTGGACGCTGCCGACCGTCCGCGGGACGTTCCGGGTCTACTGGCAGGACATCGACCACCGGTCCAGCCTGTTCAACGGCGCCCCGATGCCGTACTCGCAGTTCTTCTACCGGGACGAGGCGATCCACGGCAGCGCGACCATGGTCAACCCGCTGTCCGGGCACTCGCACGGCTGCATCAACATGTACATCGAGGACGCGGCCGAGCTGTGGCGCCTGACGGCGGGCCACAGCCACATCGTCGTCGTGTACGGGCCGTGGGCCTGACGGCCCGCCGGCTCCATCGCCCCACGCCCCGGTCAGCCGCGATCCGGGCGGTCAGCCCGACACCGGCCGGTGCGCGCCGAGACCCCGCGTGAACCGGCAGGGTGTTGCGGCAGTCAGCCCGTGACGCGGGCCCGGTACTCGGCCAGGCCGGCGATCGGCGGCCGCTCCACCGCGGCCATGTCCAGGGTGTGCACCACGTAGTCCGAGTCGGACCGCTCGAACTGCACCAGCTCCGTGGCGGGGGCGCCGACCAGGCTCAGCCGGCCCTCGCGCTCCAGCCGGCTGAGCACCACCTGCAGGATCTCGCTCGACATCCGGCCGAGCTTGCCGATCTCCTGGTTGCGGTGCTTGCGGCGGGACAGGTCCACCTGCGCCAGCCCGTCCAGCCCCACCAGACGCAGCGCGTCGACCAGGATCCCGATCTCCACGCCGTACCCGGTCGGGAACGGCAGTTGCTCCAGCAGCCCGCGGCGCGCCGCGTACTCACCCGACAGCGGCTGCACGAAGCCGGCCAGCTGCGGCCAGTGCAGGTTGAGCAGCGGTCGGGCCACCAGCTCGGTCACCCGGCCGCCGCCGGCCGGCACGACCGTCTCGCCGTGGGTGAGGTGCCGGTCGTACGTCGCCTTGACCAGCTGGACGCTCGGCTGGGTGAGCAGCGGGCCGAGCAGGCCCGTGACGAAGCTGGTGGTGAAGTCCCGCAGGTCGGAGTCGACGAAGACGAGCACGTCGCCGGTCGTCGCGGCGAGCGAGCGCCAGAGCACCTCGCCCTTGCCCGGCACCGGCTCGACGTCGCTGAGTACCTCCTCGCGGCGCACCACCTTGGCGCCCGCCTGCACGGCCGCGTCGTAGGTCCCGTCGGTCGAGCCGGAGTCCATCACGACCAGCTCGTCGACCAGCCCGTGCCGCTCGACCAGCCGCCGCCGGATCGCCGCGACGATGGCGCCGACGGTCGCCTCCTCGTTCAGCGCGGGCAACACGACGCTGACGCGGGTGGAGCCCTTCACGTCCATCAGCCGCGACGGCTGCCAGTCGGCGGCCCGTGAGGTCCGCTGCTCGAACCATCGCCGCACGTCCTCGCGCATGGCGACTCCTTCCGTGGGCGACGCTCGTGCCGCCGTGGTTGAATGGCCACACAACCGAATACGTCAGTCCTCATCCAGAGGGGCAGAGGGAACGGCCCTGTGAAGCCCCGGCAACCACCGTGTCAACCTCAGAACGCGGCAGGTGCCAAGTCCGTCCCGGATTTCCCCGGGAAAGATGAGAGGGAATCCCATGACGCTGCTCGCCGACGCCCCCGCGACGTCACCAGCTGACTGTTTGCGCTGTCGTAACTGCGGAGCGCAGTTCCCCCTCGGCCCGGTGCATGCCTGCGCCGAATGCTTCGGCCCGCTGGAGATCGGCTACGACCCCGAGGCTCTCGCTCGGGTCAGCCGGGCCGGCGTCGAGGCCGGCCCGAGGTCGCTGTGGCGGTACGCCGGGCTGCTGCCGGTCGGCCAGGACCCCGACACCCGGGTCACCTTGAACCCGGGTTGCACGCCGCTGGTCCGCGCCGACCGGCTGGCCGCCGAGCTGGGCATGCGCGAGCTGTGGGTCAAGGACGACAGCGCGAACCCGACCCACTCCTTCAAGGACCGGGTGGTCTCGGTCGCGCTCACCGCCGCGAAGGCACTCGGCTTCGAGCGGGTCGCCTGCGCGTCCACCGGCAACCTGGCCAACTCGGTCGCCGCGCACGCAGCCCGAGCCGGGCTGCCGTCCGTCGTGCTGGTGCCGGCCGACCTCGAGCCGGCCAAGATCGTGCAGACCGCGGTCTACGGCGGCACCCTGGTCGCGGTGGACGGGTCGTACGACGACGTGAACCGGCTGTGCTCCGAACTTGCCGAGACCGACGCGTTCGAGCACACCGCGTTCGTCAACGTCAACGTCCGGCCGTACTACGCCGAGGGCTCGAAGACGCTCGGCTACGAGGTGGCCGAGCAACTGGGGTGGCGACTGCCTCGGCAGGTGGTCATCCCGGTCGCGTCCGGGTCACTGCTGACGAAGGTGGACAAGGCGTTCGGCGAGCTGGTGAAGATCGGGCTGGTGGAGGACACGCCGTGGGCGGTCTTCGGCGCCCAGTCCTCCGGCTGCCCGCCGATATCGACGGCCTACGCCCTCGGGCGCGATGTCGTCGAGCCGGTCCGGCCGACGGGCATCGCGAAGTCGCTGAACATCGGCAACCCGGCCGACGGGCCGTACGCGCTGGACGCGGTGCGGCGCACCGGCGGGGCCGTCGCGGACGTCGGCGACGAGGAGATCCGGGCGGGCATCGGGCTGCTGGCGCGCACCACCGGGATCTTCAGCGAGACCGCCGGCGGGGTGGTGGTGGCGGTGCTGCGACAGCTGCTCGCCTCCGGCGCGCTCGATCCGTCGGC
>DASPYH010000387.1:0-2903 GCA_035636875.1 Mycobacteriales bacterium
ACCACCGCGGCGATCTCGGCGGCGATGCGGGCGACGACGTCCGGGTCGATGCCCAGTCCGGTCCCACCGGACAGCGCCTCGCCGGAGAGCTTGAGCAGCACCCGGCGCCAGCCGCCGACCGGGGCGTGTGCGCCATCGGGAAATGTCGCCACCTCGACCGGCCGCCGGCGCAGCGGCGCGCGACCGTCGGCATAGCGGTGCGCGGAGCCCGGGTCGTACGCGGTGTCGCCGCCGTCGTAGACAGCCTCCCGCCGCGGATCGTCGAGCGGCCGGCCGGTGCTGCTGGACGGGCGATCGGGGTCCGTGCCGCCCGCCCCAGCTACCGGCGGGCTGGTCGACGACCGAGGGGCTGCTGTGCCGTTCTCACCCACAGCAGCCTCCCCGCCGTCGCTCATCGGTCCACCGGGCGGCCCGTCAGGCCTTCCCGACCTCGAACCGCGCGAACCGGGTCACGGTAACGCCCGCGCCGGCGAGCAGTTGACCCACGGTCCTCTTGCTGTCCTGCACCGACGGCTGCTCGGCCAGCACGACGTCCTTGAAGAAGCCGTTCAGCCGACCCTCGACGATGCGCGCGAGGGCGGCCTCGGGCTTGCCCTCCTCGCGCGCGGTGGCCTCGGCGATGCGCCGCTCGCTGTCCACCACGTCGGCCGGGACCTCGTCGCGCGCCACGTACTGCGGGCGCATTGCGGCGATCTGCATGGCCGCGCCGCGCGCGGCGGCGAGGTCGTCGCCGGTGAACTCGACCAGCACGCCGACCTGCGGCGGGAGGTCCGGGTTGCGGCGGTGCAGGTAGGTCGCGACCGGCTCGTCGAAGATGACCAGCCGGCTGAGCTCGAGCTTCTCGCCGATGACCGCGGCAACAGACTCGATGTTCTCCCGCACGGTCTTGCCGTCGGCGAGCCTCTCGTCCAGCAGGGACTCGATGTCCGCCGGCCTCGCCGCGGCGGCATGGGCGACGATGTCCGTCGCGAGCTGCTGGAACTGCTCGTTCTTCGCCACGAAGTCGGTCTCGCAGGACAGCTGGATCATCGCGCCCTCGGCCGCCGCGACCAACCCGTTGTCGGCGACCCTTGACTCCCCGCGCTTGGCCGCCTTCGCCGCCCCCCTGATCCGGAGCGCCTCGATCGCCTTGTCGAAGTCGCCCTCGGCCTCGGCCAGGGCGTTCTTGCTGTCCATCATCCCCGCGCCG
The DNA here is from genome assembly GCA_035636875.1 of Mycobacteriales bacterium. Lineage (GTDB taxonomy): Bacteria > Actinomycetota > Actinomycetes > Mycobacteriales > CADCTP01 > CADCTP01. Next base: position 1,190 of record DASPYH010000387.1, read on the forward strand.
GTGAGGTCGCGGAGCTTCTTCACGTCCGCTGCGCTGATGTTCGCCATTGCTCGCTCTCTGTTCTCGTCGCCTGTCGCTCGTCTGGAGGGGTTACCCGGCTGGGGCCGCCCACCCGTCGTGGCTTCGTCCTCCGCCCCTGGCGAACGGTCGTCGCCCGGCACGGGCGCTCCGGTTGGCGCCGCGGCCGGCGGCACCACGCCCGCGGGCACCACTCCCGCCGGCGCCGCGCCCGCCGGCGCAGCCGCCACCATTGCCGCGCCCGCCGGCGCGGCCCCCACCAGCGCCGGCCCGGCGTCCGCCTCGCTCAGGAGCTTGCGGTCTGGGTGGCCGACGGGGCCGCGGTCCCGTTCTGCGATGCTCCGGCCGCCGCGCCTGCGGTCGCGGCCTGGCGGTCGCTCGTCAGCAACTCGCGCTCCCACTCAGCCAGCGGCTCGTCCGCGCCGATCTGTCCGGTGGGCTCCGGCTTGTCCGTCCCCTCGACATCCCGGCCGGCGTTGGCGTTCGCCGACGCGCGGGCCATCAGGCCCTCGGCCACCGCGTCCGCGACCACCCGGGTCAGCAGCGCGGCACTGCGGATCGCGTCGTCGTTGCCGGGGATCTTGTAGTCGACCTCGTCCGGGTCACAGTTCGTGTCGAGGATGGCGACCACCGGAATGCCCAGCTTGCGCGCCTCGCCGACCGCGATGTGCTCCTTCTTCGTGTCGATCACCCAGATGGCGCTCGGCACCCGGGCCATGTCCCGGATCCCGCCGAGCGTGCGCTCCAGCTTGTCCTTCTCCCGGGAGAGGATCAGCTGCTCCTTCTTGGTCAGCGCGGCATGGCTCCCGGTCTGCTCCATGACCTCCAGCTCCTTGAGCCGCTGGAGTCGCTTGTAGACCGTCGAGAAGTTGGTGAGCATGCCGCCCAGCCAGCGCTGGTTGACGAAGGGCATGCCGACCCGCTGGGCCTGCTCGGCGACGACCTCCTGGGCCTGCTTCTTCGTGCCGACGAACAGGATCGTGCCGCCGTGCGCCACGGTCTCCTTGACGAACTCGTACGCGCGGTCGATGTAGGTCAGCGTCTGCTGCAGGTCGATGATGTAGATGCCATTGCGCTCGCTGAAGATGAACCGCTTCATCTTCGGGTTCCACCGCCGGGTCTGGTGTCCGAAGTGGACACCGCTCTCCAGCAGCTGCCTCATCGTGACGACGGCCATGTCGTCGCACCCTCCCGGCTGGGGCGCCTCGACCCCGGCCCTGCCTCGGTTGTCGCGACGGACCGGGTGTCCGCCGCCCTGGTGCCCTGTGTCGCGGCCACGCTGTGCCCGCACCGACCTGTCGGGCGGGACCGAGGGCGCCGCCACCTCCACCGCGGGTGGAGGAGGACACGCGAATTTCGACCCGCTGAACGGGTCGTGCGGGCCAGTCTACGGCGGCGGAGGGCAGGGGCGCCAACGGCCGTCCACAGGCTGTCCCGCGGTCCACAGATGCGGTCGTGGCGGTGCCCGCGCGGGAACGGCCGCGCCAGGGTCGCGGCATGACCAGTCACCTTGCGCCCCCGTCGCGCCGTGCTCAGGCCGACGGCCGGGGCCGCCTCCCCGCAGGGCACCGCCATGGAGTCGAGCCCGGCCACCCGCCACGGCCTACCCAGGCCGACTCGCACGGCCCGGGAATCCCGCTCGGCCACCGGTTGCGCCCCGCCGCGACCGACCAGCGCGGCCGCCGGTCGGCAGGGC
>DASPYH010000388.1:0-2086 GCA_035636875.1 Mycobacteriales bacterium
GGCGCTCAAGCGCCGCTGCCTGTTCCTGCACCTGGACTACCCGAGCCCGGAGCGGGAGCGGGCGATCGTGCTGTCCCGGGTGCCCGATGTCGGCGACCGGCTGGCCGAGCAGGTGGTCCGGACGGTGCGGGCGCTGCGGGCGATGGAGCTGAAGAAGGCGCCGTCGATCGCGGAGACCATCGACTGGGCTCGCACGCTGGTCGCGCTCGGGCTCGACACGCTCGACGCCGGCACGGTCGCCGACACCCTCGGCGTGGTCCTCAAGCACACGTCCGACACGACCCGCGCCGCTGCCGAGCTCCGGCTGCAGCCGGCGGCGGGGCGACCGGAGGCGGCGTCGTGACCGAGGCCTATCTCGTCGGCGGCGTCCGCACGCCGCTGGGTCGGCACGGCGGTGCTCTGGCCACCGTCCGGCCGGACGACCTGGCCGCGCTGGTGGTCCGCGCCGCCGTCCAGCGCGCCGGCGTACCGGATGACGCGGTGGACGAGGTCGTGCTCGGCGCAGCCAACCAGGCCGGCGAGGACAACCGGAACGTGGCGCGGATGGCGGTGCTGCTCGCCGGCCTGCCCGACGCGGTCCCCGGCCTGACGGTCAACCGGCTGTGCGCGTCCGGGCTGAGCGCGCTGGTCACCGCCGCCACCGCCGTACGGGCGGGTGACGCCGACGTCGTCGTGGCCGGCGGGGTCGAGTCGATGACCCGGGCGCCGTGGGTGCTGGCGAAGCCGGACCGGCCGTGGGCGAAGCCGGGCGAGCTCGCCGACACGGCGCTCGGCTGGCGACTCACCAACCCGCGGATGGTCGAGCTGGACGGCGGGCAGGCGACGATCAGCCTCGGCGAGACGGCGGAGGAGGTTGCCGCGCTGGACGGGATCGGCCGGGCCGAGTCGGACGCGCTCGCCCTGCGCTCGCACGAGCGCGCGGTCGCCGCGCAGAAGGACGGCCGGTTCGACGCCGAGATCGTGCCGGTGCCCACCGCGGCCGGCACGGTCGGCGTCGACGAGGGGCCCCGCCCGGACACGTCGGCCGAGCGGCTCGCCCGGCTGCGGCCGGTGTTCCGCCCGGACGGCGTCGTCACCGCCGGGTCGTCCTCGCCGCTGTCCGACGGAGCGGCCGCGATCGTGGTGGCGAGCGCGGAGGCCGTGCGCCGGTACGGGCTGACACCCCGCGCCCGCGTGGTCGCCTCCGCGGCCGCCGGCGTGCCGCCGCACCTCATGGGACTCGGCCCGGTCCCCGCGACCGAGCGCGTGCTGCGGCGCAGCGGCTGGACCGTCGACGAGCTGGACGCCGTCGAGATCAACGAGGCGTTCGCCCCGCAGGTCCTCGCCTGCCAGCGGCGGCTGGGCCTGGACCCGGAGACGGTCAACGGCGACGGCGGCGCGATCGCCCTCGGCCACCCGCTCGGCTGCTCCGGCACCCGGCTCGTCGTCACCCTGCTCGGCCGGCTGGAGCGGGCCGGGTCGCCGCGCGGACTCGCGACGATGTGCGTCGGCGTCGGCCAGGGACAGTCGGTGCTGGTCGAGCGGACCTGACGGCGACCGCGGTCAGCCGATGGCCGCGACGCAGTCGCCGAGCTGGCGCAGCGTGGAGACCTCCCAACTGCCCGTGCACTGCAGGGCGTACGCCGACATCAGCGAATCGCCGGTGTCCCACTCGGCCGCGGGCTCGGGGTTGAGCCAGTAGAGGCGGCGGCCCCGGCGGCGCAGCTCGGCGGTCTCGACCAGTGCCGGGCGCCGGTCGTGCCCGCGGGCGTCGCCGACCACGAGCACGGTCGTCCGCGGCGTGACCGCGTCGCTCCAGGTTCCGAGGAAGGTGCCGAACGCCCGGCCGTAGTCGCTGCGTCCGTCGCCTGCCACCAGACCGCGCCGGGACAGCAGGTGGTGCACGTCGAGCACGCCCGGCGCCGCGTCGAGCAGGTCGGTGATCTCGACGACGCCGTCGACGAAGACCCACGACCGGATGCGGCCGAACTCCTGGTGCATGGCGTGCAGCAGGGCGAGCGTGAACGGGGCGAACTGGGCGACCGAGCCGGAGACGTCGCAGAGCACGACCAGGTCCGGCCGGGTGGGGCTGCGCCGGCGCAGCACC
>DASPYH010000389.1:0-5421 GCA_035636875.1 Mycobacteriales bacterium
GGTCAGCCCCAGGCTCGACAGGGTGCCGAGGCCAGTGCCGGCCGCGTTGGTCAGCCCCAGGCTCGACAGGGCGCCGAGGCCAGTGGTGAGGCTGGCGCCGATCGGGTCGGTGATCGCGCCGCCGCCGGTGCCCAGCTTCAGCGCGATCGTTGCCGCGACGTCGAGGCCGCCGGTCGAGCCGGTCGCCGAACCGCTGCCCAGGCCGAGCGTGAGCGGTAGGGCCGCGGTGAGACTGGTGCCGGACCCGGTGCCGGTGCCGATGCCGAGGCTGATCGCGACGGGAACGGCAGCCTTGAGGCCGGTGCCCGACGTGCCGGTGCTCGGGTCGGCGTCGGAGCCGACGGCGATGGGGGCGGCGGCGGTCAGGCTGGTGCCCGAACCCGTCCCGGTGCCGAGGCTGACCGCGATCGGCGCGGTGGCCTTGAGGCCCTCACCGGAGCCGCTGTCGAGGCCGACGGCGATGGGTGCGCTCGCGGCGGCCTGGGTGCCGCTGCCGGCACCGGTGCTCAGGCTGAGGGCGATCGGTGCACTGGCGTTGAGGCCGGTGCCCGCCCCCGTACCGTTGCCCGCACTGACGGTGACCGGCACGGTGGCCTGGAGGCGGGTACCCGACCCCGTGCCCGTGCCCGTGCCAGTGCCGGTGCCGACGCTGGTGGCGATGCCGGCCGTGGCCGTCGTCCCGGCGGCCGAGCCGGACGCGGTCCGGGTGCCGAGGCTGACCGTCACCGGCGCTGTCACTGTGCCGGTGCTGGTGCCGGCACCCGAACTAGTGCCGAGCTTGACCGTCACCGGGGCGCTGGCCGCAAGGGCCGCGGGCGACCCGATGCCCGTGCCGAGGTTGACCACGGCCTGCGCGGTCACAATGCCGGTGCTGGTGCCGGTGCCCGAGCTGGTGCTGAGCTTGACCGTCACCGGGGCGCTGGCCGCGAGGGTCGTGGGCGACCCGAGGCCGGTGCCGAGCCTCGCGGCGATGGGAGCGGTCGCCGTGGTGGTGCCCGAGCCTGACGCGGTCCGGGTGCCGAGGGTGACCGTCACCGGCGCTGTCACCGTGCCGGTGCTGGTGCCGGTGCCCGAGCTGGTGCCGAGCTTGACCGTGACCGGAGCAGCGGCGGTGACGCGGGTTCCGGTGCCCGATGTCGCACCCGTACGGATGCCGGCGGAGACCGGCACGCTCACCGCCACCGCGGTGCCGTTGGGCGCTGCCGGGGCCACGGACGCGGTCACCGGCCCGGTGACGGTGGCGACCGTGCCGCCGAGGATGCTTCCGGCGGGTGTCCCGGGATCGGCGTGGGCGGTGCCCACTCCGACCAGGACGAACCCGCCCGCGAGCAGGGCGGCCTGGAGTGACCGCCTGACCATAGTTCGCATGAGATGTGTCCCTCTCGTTCCGACTGGACTACTGCGACAGGGGAGCCGGCACTGGCACCGGCCCGCGGCCTGACCTAGTCGGGCGAGAAGGAGGGGTCGTCGGCGACCGCGCGCGGACGACCCGAGCCGGCCGGCAGGACCGCCGGCCGGCCGACGAGCCGAGGCAGTGAGGCCCCGGTCACCGGCAGCGCGGCACCGCCGCCGGGAAGCTGCTGGGTGCCTGCGGGGCCGGAGCCGGCCGGCTGCACGGGCGCGGGCACGCCCGCCGGCACGTCCGGTGCCGCCGGGCGGGTGAGATCGCGGATCCACGCGGTACCGCTGGCTCGCGCGGCGCCGGCCGGTCCGGAGCCGACGAGTACGCCGTCGAACGTCACCGACGCAGGCGCCGGGGCGTGGCCGCGAAGGCCTGGCGCCTGCGGCCGGGATACCGGGGCGCGGCCGCTCGGGTTCGCCGGGACGGCGGTCACGAGTACGGGAGCGCTCGGCGCCGGGACCGGCACGACCGGCGGTGCCAGTAGGCCGCCGGTGACGGGCAGCAGCGAACCGATGACGGGCATCAGCGGCGCCGTCGCCGGGGACAGCGCCGACCCGACGGGAGCGAGGGCAGGAGCGAGCGGCCGGAGGGCCGTGCTGACGGGCGCCAGGGTCGGCCCGAGCGCCGTGCCGACGGGGCTCAGCGCGGAGCCGACGGGCGTGAGGGCGGAGCCGACGGGCGTGAGGGCGGAGCCGACGGGCGTGAGGGCGGAGCGGACGGGGGTCAGCGCGGAGCGGACGGGGGTCAGCGCGGAGCCGACGGGGGCGAGCGCCCGGCCGGCTGCGGCCTGCGCTGTGCCGATCGGAGCCAGCGCGGAGCCGACGGGAGCGACGGCGCAGCCGGCAGGGGCCAGCGTCGAGCCGACCTGCTGTCCGGCGCCGGCTGCGGCAATGTCGGCGGGGCCGAGTACCGGGCCGACGGGGGCGAGCGCCGGGCCGGCGCGGGCGAGCGCCGAGCCGACCTTCGGTCCAGCGGCGGCCGCGGCGGTGCCGGCGGGCGCGAGGGCCGCACCGATCGGGGTCGGCCCGCCTGAGCGGCTCGCCCGTGGGAGGGTGTGATCGCGACCGGCGGGCGGGACCGCGGACCTGGTGGGGTGTGCGACCGATGGCACCGACGAGACGGCCCGCGGTGGCACGGTGGCACGGGCCGGCGGTCCCGCCCGCCGGACGGTTGCGGAGGCGGCCGACGGCGGGCGCGGTCGGGGCGTACCGCCGACCCCCTGGTTTCGCGTGGCCGCGGACGTCCGCTCCGGCGCGACGACCGAGACCACCGGACGCCCGACCGCACCCGTGGCCGACGTCGCCATCGAGCCGACCGAGCGGACGACTGAGCCGACCGAGCCGACGGCGCCGCTCGAGGAGTCCGCGGATGCCGGCGACCCGCCCAGCGCGGCGAGCGCGACCCAGCCGGCCGCCGCGATCCCGCCGACCGTCGCCGTGCGGAGGAGCGCCGTCCCGAGGCGCGACGGAGCGCCCGCGCAGACGCGCGCCGCCTCCGTACCGCTGCCTCGACCCACTGACCCCACCCCCGGGTGGTCGCGCTCAGCTACCAGGCACTATACGCAGAGTCACCAGGGAGTGCACCCCGCAGTCCCCCGGGGCAGCCTGCGGGATACTCGCAGGGCGTACGAAACCACCGAGACCGACTCCCCACCGGAGGCCGAGATGCCGATCGCCACCCCCGAGGTGTACGCCCAGATGCTCGACCGGGCGAAGGCCGACGGCTTCGCATACCCGGCCATCAACGTCACCTCGTCCGAGACCGTCAATGCGGCGATGAAGGGCTTCGCGGACGCCGGCAGCGACGGGATCATCCAGATTTCCACCGGCGGCGCCGAGTTCGCCTCGGGCACGGGCGTGAAGGACATGGTCACCGGTGCGGTCGCGCTCGCCGAGTTCGCCCGGGTCGTGGGCGCGAAATACCCGGTGAACGTCGCGATGCACACCGACCACTGCCCGAAGGACAAGCTCGACACCTATCTCCGGCCGTTGCTGGAGATCTCGCTCCAGCGGGTACGCAACGGGCGGGACCCGCTCTTCGGCTCCCACATGTGGGACGGCTCGGCGGTCGAGCTGGAGGAGAACCTCCGGATCGCCAAGGAGCTGCTGGAGAAGTGCGCCGAGGCGCACGTCGTTCTGGAGATCGAGATCGGCGTGGTCGGCGGCGAGGAGGACGGCGTCGTCGGCGAGATGAACGAGAAGCTCTACAGCACGCCCGGCGACGCGCTGCGGGTCGTCGAGGAGCTAGGCACCGGGGAGCGCGGGCGCTACCTGCTGGCCGCGACGTTCGGCAACGTGCACGGCGTCTACAAGCCGGGCAACGTCAAACTCCGCCCCGAGATCCTCAAGGAGATCCAGGAGAAGGTCGGGCAGAAGGTCGGCAAGGAGAAGCCCTTCCACCTGGTCTTCCACGGCGGGTCCGGCTCGGCGCTGGAAGAGATCCGCGAGGCCGTGTCGTACGGCGTGGTCAAGATGAACGTCGACACCGACACGCAGTACGCGTTCACCCGGCCGATCGCCGACCACATGTTCAAGAACTACGACGGCGTGCTGAAGGTGGACGGCGACGTCGGCAGCAAGAAGGCGTACGACCCGCGCAGCTACCTGAAGCGGGCCGAGACGACGATGGCGGCCCGGGTCGTCGAGGCCTGCGAGGACCTGCTGTCCGCCGGAAAGTCGATCGCTCGCTGATCGAGGGGCGCTCCTCGGTACGGGACCGGAACCGACCGTGTCAGGATCGGGCGGTGACGCACCCAGACCTCCTCGCCCAGCCGCCCGGCACCGAGCTTCCGCCCGATCCCGGCGCCGCCGCACTCGCCGCCGGCGAGGACCCGGCCGAGGTCGCCGCCCGCGTCCCGACATCCTCCGCCGCCTGGGCGGCGCTGGCCGACCGCGCGTTCGCCGCCGGGAACGTCCTCGAGTCCTACGCGTACGCCCGGGTCGGCTACCACCGCGGACTGGATGCGTTGCGTCGCGCCGGCTGGCGGGGACAGGGCGCCGTGCCGTGGGCGCACGAGCCCAACCGGGGCTTCCTCCGCGCCCTGCACGCGCTCGGCAGGGCGGCGGGCGCGATCGGCGAGGACGACGAGGCACGCCGCTGCGCCGACTTCCTGGCCGGCAGCGATCCCGCCGCCGTGGCGGCCCTGCGCTCCTGAGCCACCAGCCCCCGGCGAGCCGGTCACGAGGCTCGGCTTCCGCGGCGGCCCCGGATCGGGGATCGGCGGTAGGCCGGTGCGGGCACGCCGGATCGACGGCCCGAGGATCGGCCGCGTCGACGGGGTCGGGCTGCCAGCTACTGACAACCGCGGACCGGCCGGACCGGCCGGACCGGCCCGCCGACGCGCGCGAGCGCCGAGCGGCCAGAGCCTGCCGGAGGGAGGGTCTAGAGATCCTGCTCGGCCGGGGGCTCGACCGGGCTCGGGACCGTGGCGTCGGGCGGCAGAACGGGCGCGGCGGGAGAGCTCGGGACCGTGGCGTCGGGCGGCAGAACGGGCGTGGCGGGAGGGCTCGGGACTGCAGTGTCGGGCGGCAGAACCGGCGCGCCGGGAGGCGGCGGGTCCGGCCGGCGTCGACCGCCGAGCAGCGACCGCGCGGAGAACCGGTCGAGCACGTCGGTCGTCCCGCGGAGGGTGGCGACCATCGGGAGCACCTCCTCGCGGATCCGCCGTACGGTCTCCGGGATCTCGCTGACCGCCGGGTCGTCGAGCACCTTCCCCACCCGGCGCAGCCCAGGGGCGAGGTCCCGCACCGGCTCCTCGAGCTCGTCCAGGATGCCCTCCAGCCGCCCGCCGAGCCGTTGGAGCCGGACCACCGCGTCCCGGGCGTCGCGGATCGTGCCGTCGAGCCGGCCGACCGCGCGGGTCAGCGACAGCAGCGCGCCGGGGAGCGCGGCGAGCGCCTCGGCCTGCTCGCGGGCCAGCCGCACCACCTGCGCCGGCGACGGGACGGACGGAAAGGCCACCACGATCCCACCCTACGTGTCCGCCGAACGGCTTCCTTGGGCCGTCCGGTTACCCTCGT
>DASPYH010000390.1:0-4702 GCA_035636875.1 Mycobacteriales bacterium
CGGCACCTGCGCACGGAAGGCGGCGACGTTGGCCTCGAGCTCGGCGACCGAGCGGGGGCCGGTGAGTACGGAGCGGACGGCCGGGTGCGCGAGCGGGAACTGCAGCGCCGCCGCTGTGACCGGGGTCCCGTGCTCGGCGCACGCGTCCCGGAGCGCCACCGCTCGCCGGACGAGCGGCTCCGGCGCCGGCAGGTAGTCGTACGCGGCTCCTGGGCGAGGGTCGGCCAGGACTCCGGAGTTGAACGCGGCACCGATCACGACGGCTACCCCTCGCGCCAGGCAGGCCGGCAGCAGCGAGTCGAGGCCGCCCTGCTCGAGCAGCGTGTAGCGGCCGGCCAGCAGCACGACGTCGAGGTCGAGCCGGGTCACGAAGCGGGTGAGCATCTCCGCCTGGTTCATCCCGGCGCCGATCGCCCCGACGACGCCCTGCTCGCGCAGCGCCGCCAGCGCGGGGTATCCGGTCCGGTAGACGTCCTCCTCGTGGTCGTCCGGATCGTGCAGGTAGAGCACGTCCACCCGGTCGATGCCCAGCCGGGCCAGGCTGCCCTCGACCGACCGGCGGATGCCGGCCGCGGTGAAGTCCCACACCCGGCGGTACGGCGGCTCGTCGACGAAGCCGGCGCTCTCGCCCGGCTCGCCAGGGCGGCGAGGGCGCAGCAGCCGCCCCACCTTCGTCGACAGCAGGTAGGCCGAGCGCGGCACCGACCGCAGCGCGAGGCCGAGCCGCTGCTCGGCCCGCCCGGCGCCGTAGTGCGGGGCGGTGTCCAGGTACGACAGTCCGGCGGCGAGGGCTGCCTCGACCAGCCGCGCGGCCTCGTCGTCCGGGACCGGCGCGTAGAGGTTGCCCAGTGGGCCGGTGCCGAGCGAGAGCCGGCTGACCTGCCGGCCACTGCCGGCAAGAGCCGCCGTCGCGGCCGGGTCAGGCATCGCGCGGTTCCCCGGCCGCCGGCAGGCCTGCCGCGGCGTTCGCGGCGGCTGGGTCGGGCGGCACTCCGGGGTGCGCCCGCTCGTACGCCGCCGACCCGGGCTGCAGCCGGGTTCGCGGCGCGACCGTCACCGGTCCGCCGCCTTCGGGCGAAGCCGCAGGCCGGCCATGCCGCCATCCACGGCGAGGGCGGTGCCGGTGGTCGCTCCCGCGTGCGGGCTGGCCAGGTACGCGATCGCGTGCGCGACCTCGTCGGCGCTGACCAGCCGGCCCATCGGCTGCCGGGCCACGAGTGCGGCCCGCTCGGCGTCCGGGTCGGGTGCCGCCGCGAGCAGCCGGCCAACCCACGGCGTGTCGGCGGTGCCCGGGTTCACGCAGCAGACCCGGATGCCCTCCCGCAGGTGGTCGGCCGCCATCGCGAGAGTCAGCGCGAGGACCGCGCCCTTGCTCGCCGAGTAGAGCGCGCGGTCCGGCAGGCCGGCGGTGGCCGCGATCGAGCAGGTGTTCACCACCGCCGCGTGGCCGGAGCGGCGCAGGTGCGGCAGCGCGGCGCGGGTGACCCGGACCATGCCGACCACGTTCACGTCCAGGACCCGGTGCCACTCCGCGTCGTCGTTGTCGGCCACGGTGCCCCGCGCGCCGATGCCGGCGTTGTTGACCAGGACGTCGATGCCGCCGAGGTCGCGGGCGGCCGCGTCCACCGCCGCGCGCACCGAGGCGTCGTCGGTCACGTCGGCGCGCCGGCCGGGCAGCGGCGCCGCCGGCGTCGGGTCGAGGTCGAGCACGGCGACCCGTGCGCCCCGGTCGGCGAGCAGCCGGGCGGTGGCCAGCCCGATGCCGGACCCGCCGCCGGTCACCAGCGCGGCCATCCCGGCGAACTCGGCCGACCCCCCCGACCTCGCCGGCCCGGCGGACCCTGCCGATCCCCGCCACCTCGGGGACCCGCTGGGCTCGGCCGGCCCGGTGGGCTTGGCCGGCGCGGTGGGCTCGGCCGGCGCGGTGGGCTCGGCCGGCCCGGTGGGCTCGGCCGGCCCGGTGGGCTCGGGCGGCCCGGTGGACTGGGGCGGCCCGGTGGACTCGGCCGGCGTGCCCTGCCCGGCCGGCCCGGACCGCGCCGGCGGGCTGGCCTGTCCCGTCACCGGGCCAGCTCCCGGGTCCCCGCCGGCGCCGGCGCCCAGACCGGACCGTCCGGGTAGCGGTAGGCCGCGACCGACGCGGCCAGGAAGCGGCCGCCCCCACCCGGCTCCAGCGGCGGGCGGTAGCGCCCGCCCAGCACCCGTACCGGGGTCTCGAAGTGCTCGTGCAGGTGGTCGACGTACTCGACCATGCGCCCGTCCCAGCTCCCGCTCACCGCGAGGTAGTCGAACATCGCCAGGTGCTGCACCATCTCGCACAGCCCGACCCCGCCCGCGTGCGGGCACACCGGTACGCCGAACTTCGCCGCCAGCAGCAGGATGGCGACGTTCTCGGTGATCCCGGCGACCCGGCAGGCGTCGATCTGCACGACGTCGACGGCGTCTGCCTGCAGCAGTTGCTTGAAGACCACCGCGTTCTGGACGTGCTCACCGGTGGCCACCCGGACCGGTCGCACCCCGGCCCGGATCGCCGCGTGGCCGAGCACGTCGTCCGGCGAGGTCGGCTCCTCCACCCAGTAAGGCCCGAACGGCGCGAGCTCGCGGATCCACCGGATGGCCTCCTCGACGCCCCAGGCCTGGTTGGCGTCCACCGCGATCGCCACGTCCGGGCCGACCGCCTCGCGGGCCAACCGCAGCCGGCGCAGGTCGTCCTCGAGGCTCGCCCCGACCTTGACCTTGACCATCCGGAAGCCGGCGGCGACCGCCTCGCCGCACAGCCGGACCAGCTTCGCGTCGTCGTAGCCGAGCCAGCCCGGCCCGCTGGTGTAGGCGGGGAAGCCGTCGGCGAGCAGCCGCCGCTCGCGCTGCGGGCGACCGTCCCGGGCCCGGTCCAGGATGTCCCGCGCCTCCTCGGGGGTCAGGGCGTCCCGCAGGTAGCGGAAGTCGACCAGTGCCACCAGCTGGTCGGGCGGCATGTCGGCGAGCATCCGCCACAGCGGCTCGCCCGCCCGGCGGGCGGCGAGGTCCCAGGCCGCGTTGACGACGGCGGCGACCGCCATGTGGATGACGCCCTTGCTCGGGCCGAGCCAGCGCAGCTGGCTGTCGCCGGCCAGCCGGGCGGTGAAGCCGCCGAGGTCGCCGAGCACCTCGTCGACCGGGCGCCCGACGACGAGCGGGGCCAGTGCATGGATCGCGGCGACCTGGACCTCGTTGCCGCGGCCGAGGGTGAAGGCGAGACCGAAGCCCTCGTCACCGGCGTCGGTGCGCAGCACGGCGTACGCGGCCGAGTAGTCCGGCGCCGGGCTCATCGCGTCCGACCCGTCGAGGTCGCGGGAGGTCGGGAAGCGCAGGTCGTACCCGTCCAGCGCGACGATGACCCCGCTCACCCCGGGCGCTCCGGGTGCGGCGTCCGCGGTCTGCACTCCCGCACCGCCCCTCGGTCATCCGATGTCAGGACTAGTCTTCCGGGTGTCGGGCCGGCGTGAGGCGCGACAGACATCCGATGTCTTTGTACCGGCCGTGGCGGGGACTGTCCAGAGCGCTCGGGTCGCGACGAGGAGGTGGACGCCGGTGGCGCTGACCGACGAGGCGATCACGAAGATCCGGGCCCTGATCCAGTCCGGCGAGCTGGCCCCCGGGTCCCGGCTGCCGCCGGAGCAGCAACTTGCCGCCCAGCTCGGGCTGTCCCGCAACTCGATGCGCGAGGCGGTCAAGGCCCTCGTGCTCGCCAGGGTGCTCGACGTCCGCCGCGGCGACGGCACCTACGTCACGAGCCTCGCCCCGCAACTGCTGCTGCAGGGTCTCGGCTTCGCCGTCGACCTGCTCCAGGACGACACCCTGGCCGAGGTCATGGAGGTCAGGCGGATGCTCGAGCCGGTCGCGACCGGGCTGGCCGCCACCCGGATGACCGGCGCCCGGCTCGCCGACGTGGAGCACCACCTGGAGGCGATGCGCGACGCCGGCAACGACATCGAGCGGCTGGTGCACTCGGACATCGCCTTCCACCGCGAGGTGGTCCGGGCGACCGGGAACGACACGCTCGTCTCGGTGCTCGACGGGCTCTCCAGCCGGACGCTGCGGGCCCGGGTGTGGCGAGGGCTGGTCGAGGGCAACGCCGCGGCCGGCACGCTGTCCGAGCACGAGACGATCGTGCGGGCGCTGCGGGCGGGCGACGGCCGGCTCGCTGAGGCGGCGGCCCTGCTGCACGTCACGGCGTCGGAGGCCTGGCTGCGCGCGACGCTCGAGCAGCGCGACCGGCCGGGGCCGCCGGATCCGGATGACCAGCGTGACGACCACGCCGGCATCGGACGTCCACCCGTGCCCGTCGGGTCGGACGACCATCCGACCGGCGGGAACCGGTCCTGACCGACCGGCGGCCCTCGGGTCCGACGACCAGGTCACGACGCCGGACCGGCGGGGTCGAGGACACCTCGGGTCCGACGACCCACGACCCCGGCAGCAGTGGAGCGGTCGGGACAGAGGCCCCATCCCGGGCCGCACGAGGGCGGTGCGGCGGGCCTCCCGAATCGTCCAACCAATCTGGGGCAAAGGCGGGGGCAGCTCGCACGATCGAGCGTTGACAGCCGCACAGACATCCGATCTAATCCGGGCGAGCGAGCTGTGACCGGACTCACGTCGACCGGTGAGATCGCCGGGCCTGCCGAGGCGGGAGGACTGCACCGATGAGAAGGTTCCTCGCGTT
>DASPYH010000391.1:0-4819 GCA_035636875.1 Mycobacteriales bacterium
CGTGGCCGCCTGGGGGGAGCCTGCTGTCGTGCTGCGCTGCGGCGTCACGCGGCCGGCCGCGCTGCGCGCCGACTCGCAGCTGCTCGACATCAACGGCGTCAGCTGGTTCGCCGAGCGGCGAGGCGGCGCCGAGGTGTTCACCACCGTCGACCGGCCGGTGTACGTCGAGGTCAGCGCGCCTGCCGAGCTGGCGAGCGAGCCGGCGGCCCGGCTCGCGACCGCGGTCGGCCGGGCGTTGCCCCGGCGCTGACGCCGCGCCGGAGCACGCCACCCGCCACCGGCGCCCGACCAGTGGCATCCTCTACACCCGGGTCGTCGAAGGAGTCAGTCCAGTGCCCACAGAGGCTCGCGAACTTGGCCGAGTCGCCATCGTCGCCGGCGGTCTCTCGCACGAGCGCGCGGTCTCGCTGCACTCCGGCCGCCGGGCGCTGTACGAGCTGCGCGGGCGCGGCGTCGACGCACACCTCTACGACGTCGACTCGTTCCTGCTCGACCGGCTGGCCGGGGACGGCGTCGAGGTCGCGTACCTCGCGACGCACGGTGAGGGCGGCGAGGACGGCGTGCTGCAGACGGTCCTGGAGATCGTCGGCGTCCCGTTCGTGGGCTCGTCGAGCCGCGCCTGCCGGCTGGCGTGGGACAAGGCGAACGCGCGGGTCGCGCTCGAGCATGCCGGCATCCCGGTCCCCGACTGGCTGGCCCTGCCGAGCGAGGCGTTCCGCGAGCTCGGGTCGTCCCGGCTGCTCGACGCGGTGCGCTCCCGGCTGCCGTTGCCGCTCGTCGTCAAGCCCAGCACCGGTGGCAGCGCGCTCGGGATCACCGGCGTCGACACCGCCGACGAACTGCCGAACGCCCTGGTCCGCAGCTTCGGGTACGGAGACACGTCGCTGATCGAGCGCTACATCGACGGGCTCGACGTCGCCGTCGGCATCGTGGAGCGGGACGGGAAGCCCACGCCGCTGCCGCCGGTCTCCCTGTCGTTCAGCGGAGCGAGCCGCTTCGACTTCAGCTCCCGCTACTCCGCCGACCGGATGGTGGTCGAGGCGCCGGCCCGGCTGTCGCCGGATCTGGTCGAGCGGCTGCAGGAGTCCGCGCTGGCGGCGCACCTCGCGCTCGACCTGCGGCACCTGTCCCGGGCCGACTTCGTGGTCACGCCGGACGGGGACGCCCGGCTGCTGGAGGTCGCGATAAGCCCAGGGCTGACCGAGACCTCGCTGTTCCCGCTGGCGACGGAGGCGAACGGCGAGAGCCTCGGGTCCGTGCTGCACTACCTGCTCCGGCACGCGGCGCAGGATCAGGTCTCCGGCTCAGCCGCCCCGTAGAGCGGTCGCTGTCGCCCCGACGTGCAATGGGGACCGATCACTCATAACCACACCGATAGTCGAGGACACGGGCGATCCGACGGAGTGCGGCTTCGACGAGGTTCATCCCTCGGTAGGCCCGAAGCGGGTCTCAGCGGCGTCACGACCGGCTGCGGATGCCGTCCAACCCGACCAGCTTCCCGGCGATCCCGCCGGCCGACCGCAGCGCCGCCCCGTCCGCCTCGGCGGACCCGACCAGCCGCGGCGCGCGCCGGGCCTCCTCGACGGCGTCGAGGAGCAGGGCCGAGGCCGACACCTCCGCCGGCCAGAGGTAGAGCGCCATCGCGCCGGGGATCGAGTTGACCTCGTTGACGAACAGGTCGGTCCCGTCGTAGAGGAAGTCGACCCGGACGATCCCGGTCAGGCCGGTCAGCTCGGCCACCTGCCCGGCGAGGTCCTCCGCGGTCTTGGTCACCTCCGCCGGCACCTGGGCGGGCAGTTCCCGGGGTGCCGAGCTCAGGCCCTCGCCTTGCAAGTACTTCTGCTCGTACGAGTAGATGGCGGACTCGTCCTCCGGCCGCAGCGGCTTCTCCAGCATCGACGTCTCGAACCGGGGAGCGGTCCGGTAGGCGATGTTCAGGTCGATGACGTCGTCCCGGTACGGCTCCACTACGGCGCCGGGGCGGAGGTGCCGGCTCGAGTCGAGCAGGGCCAGCGCGGTCTCGTAGTCGGCCGCCCGCTCGATGCCGATGCTCGAGCCGCCGAACCGCGGCTTGACCAGGTACGGCCCGGGGAACGGCGGCGGCGCCGAGCGCCGCAGCAGCACCCGCGGCAGGCTCGGCACCCCGGCGGCCGCCACCACGGTCTTGAAGGCGAGCTTGTCCATGCCGAGGGCAGCCGCCGCCGGGGTGCCGCCGGTCGCCGGCACGCCCATGGCCTCGAACAGCGACTGCGCACCGCCGCTCTCGCCGAAGCCGCCGTGGAAGCAGTTCAGGACGACGTCGACCTCGAGCGCCGCGGTCCGCACCCCCTTGCGCCGGAACCAGCCGGACTGCGCGCCCAGCCGGAGCTCGAGCCGGGACGATCCGGCCGGGGCGCCGTCGAGGAAGTGACGCGCCTCGGACCCGGGCGGCACCAGATGCCACTCCCCACCCCGGTCCCAGTACACGGCGACCGCGTCCGCGCCCGCCCGCTGCAGCACCCGCTCGCACTGCAGCCCGGTCAGGATGCTGATGTCGTGCTCGGGCGAGTTGCCGCCGAACACCACGGCGATCGTCTTGTCCGTCATCGGGGCCCTCTCTGGGTCGGGGATCGGGGTCGTCCCGCCGCTGCCGCGCCGGTCGGGGAACAGCGGTCAGGGGTAGTGGTCCGGGAGGTCGTTCTCGTAGAGGACGACGTCGGCCGGTCCCGTCCCGTTCGCGACCGCGGCCACGGCGTCCTGGCGGGACTCGAAGCAGCGCACCTCAGCGCCGGGGTACGCGCGGGCCCCATGCAGCAGCGCCCGGCGGTTGGTGCGGCCGACCACCGCCAGCACCGAGCCCGGCACCGAGGCCACCGACTCCCCCAGCGCGCTGTTGCGCTCGAACTGGACGCTGCCCAGCTCGACCATGCCGGGCGTCACCACCCAGACCCGCCCGCGCTCGCCGGCGAGGGTCCGGGCGGTCGCCACCGCCTTCGCGGCACCGGGCGGGTTGGCGTTGTACGTGTCGTCGATCACGGTCGGGCCGCCGTCGGTGCGGTGCACCGTCGCCCGGTGATCCACCGCCGGCAGCGACCTCAACGCCCTGGCCAGGGCGGCGTGCGGCATGCCGAGCGCGTCCGCGATGCCGACGGCGACCGCCACGTTGATCTCGTGCGACCCGGGCGGCAGCACCACCTCGCCCAGGTCCTCGCCGCCGAGGCAGACCCTCGTCGCCGCCGCCGCCGGGCTGACCACGACGCCCGCCGCCGGATGCCCGGCCACCGAGCACCGGACCACCCGCTGCCGGCCCTCGATCCGGTCGGCGAGGGCAGCCAGCTCGGGCACGTCGACGTTCAGCACGGCGACCTCGGCGCCCTCGACGATCTCGCTCTTCGCCCGGACGATCGTCTCCCGGGAGCCCATCCGTTCCAGGTGCGCCTCGCCGATCGTCGTGATCGCGGCGACGGTCGGGCGGAAGGTCTCGCACAGCCGCCTGATCTCGCCCGGTCCGTACGTGCCCATCTCGGCGACGAACACCTCCGTCCCGGGCGCCAGTCGCTCATTGACGGTCCGGGACAGGCCCATCAGGTTGTTGAAGCTCGCCGGGCTGGCCACGACGTTCCGGGAGCCGGCGAGCAGGTGGGCCGCGTACTGCTTGGTGGACGTCTTGCCGTAGGAGCCGGTGATGGCGACGACCGCGGGAGCGACCCTACGGAGCTTTTCCCTGGCCTGCCGGACGAACCGGGCGGCAAGGGCGGCCTCGACCGGTTGGAGGACGGCCAGGGACAGGTCGCACAGCGGCGCCGCGAGCAGCACCGCCGCCGCGGCGCCGACAGGACCCAGCAGCACCGCGGCGGCCACCCAGAACGCGGCCTGGACGGCGAGCAGGCGCCACAGGCGCGGTGTGAGGCGCAGCGGAGCCGTCCGGGGTCGGGTCGACAGGCCCAGCGGCCAGGCCGCGAGGACGCCGAGGGCGGGCAGCGCGAGCACGGGCCAGCCGACAGCGAGGCCGGTCAGCGCGGCGGCGGCGAGCCAGAGCAGCAGGTTCACCGGTCGGCGGGTGACCCACAGCAGGGCGATCGCGGTGACCCGGCCGGGCTGGTAGTGCTCGCGCTGGGCGAGCCGCAGCCACCGGTAGTCCGCGAGCGCGCCGGCGACCAGCGCCACGGCGTAGGTCGAGAGCGTGAGCGGGCTCAACGCCGGCCCCTCTCGGCCGGCCGACAGGCCGACATGGCCTCATGGATGAGTAGCGGCGCAGCGCTCATCGGGCCAGCAGGTCCACGACGTCCGTTCTGATCTGCTCGCTGAGCCCGCGGTCCAGGAGGTGGCCGGATCCGTCCACGACGCGGAGGGTCGCGTCGGGCAGCAGTCCCTGGGCGCGCCGCGCGACATCGAGCGGCACCGCGCTGTCGTGCTCGCCCCACACCAGCAGCACCGGGCACCGGACCCGGCACAGCTGCGGCTCGTACGACTCGTTCACGAGCCGGACGAGAACCTGCCGCATCACGCCGGTCGCGGCACGGTAGTCGGCCGAGCCGTACCGTTGGCGCAGCGACTCCATCCGCTCCGCGCCGATCAGGCCGCTGCGGTGCAGGCGCCGCCCGACCCGGAATGCCAGCTTCGGCCGGGCCCTGCCCGCCGCGGCCGGCCGCAGCAGCGGGACCCCGGTGAGGACCAGCCCACGGAGGTCCGTGCCGGCCGCGGCGGCGAGGTGGATCGCCACCCGGCCGCCGAAGGAGTGCCCCACCAGCACGGGCCGGTCCATGTCCGCCAGGACGGGCCGGACGAAGTCCGCATACTCCTCGGCGCCCCAGGCCGCCGGCGGGGCTGGCGAGAGCCC
>DASPYH010000392.1:0-4920 GCA_035636875.1 Mycobacteriales bacterium
GCAGGCGCGGCCAGGTGCCCGATCTGAACGACTCCAAGCTGCTCCCGCCAGCCGTCCGCGAGGAGGTGTACGCCGAGGTGGTCGCGAGGGCCGTCGCCTGGTCCGTCGTCGTGATCCCGGCGCCGGAGGTGGACGCGCGCGGCCTGCACGTGTGCAACCTGGAGGGGATGCGGCGGGCGGTGGCGCGGCTCGACCCGGCCCCGGCGTACGCCCTGATCGACGGCTTCCCGGTCCGCGGCCTGCCGGTGCCGGCGCTGGCCGTGCCCAAGGGTGACGCGACCGTGGCCTGCATCGCCGCCGCCTCGGTGATCGCGAAGGTGACCCGGGACCGCATCATGGTCGGGCTGCATCAGCGGTGGCCGGAGTACGACTTCGCGACCCACAAGGGGTACGTGACTCCAGGTCACGCGGCCGCTTTGATCAGGCACGGGCCATGCGCAGAACACCGCTTCTCCTACGTCAACGTCCGGCGCGTCGGGGGCCGTGCGGTGCTGGTCGAGGCGGTGCGGGAAAATGTCGGGGTGGAGGGCGTCACAGCATGATCGACACCAGAGGCGGCGCCGGAGTGGGAGCCGTCGGATGAGCGCTGAGGATCTCGAGAAGTACGAGACCGACATGGAGTTGCAGCTGTACCGGGAGTACCGGGACATCGTGCGGCAGTTCTCCTACGTGGTCGAGACCGAGCGCCGGTTCTACCTGGCCAACGCCGTGGACCTGCAGGTCCGCAACGCCGACGGCGAGGTCTACTTCGAGCTGCGGATGAGCGACGCCTGGGTCTGGGACATGTACCGGCCCGCGCGCTTCGTGAAGAACGTTCGGGTGGTCACGTTCAAGGACGTCAACGTCGAGGAGCTGGAGAAGCCCGACCTCGAGGTGCCCAACGGGTCGTGACCGCGGTGCCGAGCCCGGCGCCGGCCGGGCTCGGGGGATCGTCGGCCGCGGTGCGGGTAGGGGGCCGGAATGAACCGTGAGCCGCACGAGCGGGAACCGGACGAGCGGGAACCGGACGAGCGGGAACCGGACGAGCCGGAGCTGGCGGCCGCGCCGGGCCAGGTGCCGCCGGGGACGGCGCCGCCGGTCCGCTCCGAGCCCGGGACGTCCGAGACGATGCGGCCGGCTCGGGGCATCCGTACGCCGGAGCCGGACGACCCCGCCTGACCCTCGCGCCGTAGCGGGTTCCGCTCCTCCGGTCAAAACCGGATCCACAGGCCGACCCGGCTTCCACAGATCTCGTCCCGATCTGTCGTTCCTGTTCCTGGATCGCCACGATCGTCCTCGATGAGGGAGGACGCGTGGGACGGGTCAAGGGCGCGCTCGGACGCTTCGGCGAGCAGCTCGCCGTGCAGCACTTGGAGGCGGCGGGGCTCGAGGTGCTGGATCGCAACTGGCGCTGCGCGGAAGGTGAGATCGACATCGTCGCGGTCGACGGGGAGACCCTGGTCGTCTGCGAGGTGAAGACCCGGTCGGGGACCGCCTTCGGTGACCCGGCGGAGGCCGTGGTCGGGGCGAAGGCCGCCCGGTTGCGGCGGCTGGCGCTGCGCTGGCTGGCCGCTCACGACCTCCGCTGGCGGGACCTGCGCTTCGACGTGGTGACGGTGCTGCGCCGCCGGGACGGCGACCCGGTGGTCCGGCACCTGCGCGGGGCGTTCTGATGGCGCTGGCCAGGACCACGTCGGTGGCGGTGGTGGGGATCGACGGCCAGCTGGTCGAGATCCAGGCGGATCTCGCCGACGGGCTGCCCGGCGTGACGATGATCGGCCTGCCGGACGCGGCGCTGCAGGAGGCACGGGACCGGATCCGGGCGGCGATCGTGAACTCCGGCGAGAGCTGGCCGGTGCGGCGGATGACGCTGGCGTTGCTGCCGGCGACGCTGCCGAAGCGGGGCTCCATGTTCGACGTCGCGCTGGCCATGGCCGTGCTCGCCGCGGCCGGCGCCGTGCCGGCGGAGCCGCTGCGCGAGGTGGTCCTGCTCGGGGAGCTCGGGCTGGATGGCCGGTTGCGCTCCACCCGCGGGGTGCTGCCGGCCGTGGCGGCGGCGGCCAGGGCGGGTGTGCGGCGTGTCGTCGTGCCCGGGGCGAACGTCGGCGAGGCGGCGCTGGTGCCGCGGATCGACGTCCGCGGGGTGGAGCAGCTCGCCGACCTGATCGGGTTCCTGCGGGGCGGACCGGACCTCACGGTCAGCCATCGGCCGCGGAGGCGGCGGCGCGAGCGACCGCAACCGGACCTGCGCGACATCGTGGGCCAGGCGGTCGGGCGGCGGGCGGTCGAGGTGGCGGCCGCGGGCCGCCACCATCTGCTCTTCGCCGGCCCTCCCGGCTCGGGCAAGACGATGCTCGCCGAGCGGCTGCCCGGGGTGCTGCCGCCGCTCGGGGTGGACGAGGCGCTCGAGGTCAGCGCGATCCACTCGGTCGCCGGGCTGCTGCCGGCCGATGCGCCGCTGGTCCGCCGCCCGCCTTACCAGGCGCCGCACCACACCGCGAGCACGGCCGCGCTGGTCGGCGGCGGCTCCGTGCATGCGCGGCCGGGGGCCGTCTCGCTGTCCCACCGCGGTGTGCTCTTCTTGGACGAGGCGCCGGAGTTCCAGTCCGGCGTGCTCGACGCGCTGCGGCAGCCGCTGGAGAGCGGCGAGGTGACGATCGCCCGCTCCGGCGGGGTGGCCCACTTCCCGGCCCGCTTCCAGCTGGTCCTGGCGGCCAACCCGTGCCCGTGCGGTTCCCCGTCCGGCGGCGCCGACTGCCGTTGCACGTCGTCGGCGAAGCGTCGCTACGTCAGCCGGATGTCCGGGCCCTTGCTCGACCGGGTCGACCTGCAGGTGTGGCTGCTGCCCGTGACCCCCGCGGACCTGCTCGCCGGCCTGGCGGTCGCCGAGCCGACCGAGGTCGTCGCGGCGAGGGTGG
Organism: Mycobacteriales bacterium; assembly: GCA_035636875.1. GTDB lineage: Bacteria > Actinomycetota > Actinomycetes > Mycobacteriales > CADCTP01 > CADCTP01. Next base: position 2,898 of record DASPYH010000392.1, read on the forward strand.
CCGCGGCCCGGGCTGCCGCCGCGGCCCGGCTGGCCGGCACCGGCTGGCGGACCAACGCCGAGGTTCCGGGCCCGGAGCTGCGGACCCGCTGGCGGCTGCCGGAGTCCACGACCGCGAGCGCGGACCGGTCGCTCGACCGCGGTGAGCTCAGCGCCCGCGGCTACGACCGGGTGCTCCGGCTGGCGTGGTCGATCGCGGACCTGGGCGGGCGTGAACGGCCGAACCCGACCGACGTCGCGGAGGCGGTCACGCTGCGCAGCCGGTGGGTGCGGACATGAGCAGGCCGGCGGCGGCGGAGGTGCGGCTGGCCAGGGCGTGGCTGAGCCGCGCGGTCGAGCCCGGGCGGCCGGCGCTGTACGAGTTCGTCAGCGCGGTGGGCCCGGTCGAGGCGGTGCGTCGGCTGCGGGCGGGGTCGGCGGGCGATGAGGTGGCGGCGCTGGCCGAGGCCCGCCGCGCGCAGGACCGGGCCGCCGACGACCTGGCCGAGGCGGCGCGGCTGGGTGCACGGCTGGTGACGCCGGAGGACGACGAGTGGCCGGACGAGGCGCTGCGCCCGATTGAGATCGCGTTCGCGCGGGAGCAGGCGGCGCGCCGGGCCCAGGTGCTCCTCGACCGCGATCAGGTGGCGATGGTGCCGCCGCTGGCGCTGTGGGTGGTCGGTGGGGTGCGGGTGGACGAGGCGCTCGCCCGGGCCGTCGCCGTGGTGGGCTCGCGCACGGCGACGCCGTACGGCGAGCACGTCGCCGCGGACCTGGGCCACGGGCTCGCCGGCCGGCGCTGGACGGTCGTCTCCGGTGGTGCGTACGGGATCGATGGCGCGGCTCACCGTGGCGCCCTGGCCGGATCCGGTCTGACCGTCGCCGTGGTCGCCGGCGGGCTCGCCGCGCCCTATCCGCGGGGTCATGCCGCCCTGTTCGCCCGCATCGCCCGGGACGGGTTGCTGATGAGCGAGTGGCCGCCGGACGCGACCCCGCAACGGCACCGCTTCCTCGTCCGCAACCGGTTGATCGCCGCGCTCACCGCCGGGACGGTGGTGGTCGAGGCCGGCGTTCGCAGCGGTGCGCTGGCGACCGGGCGGCAGGCCTTGCGGGTCGGCCGGGCGGTGATGGCGGTGCCCGGTCCGGTCACCTCGGCCGAGTCGGCCGGAGTCAACCGGTTCCTGCAGGACAATGCCGAGGTGCGGCTGGTGACCCGGGCCGCGGACGTGGTCGAGATGGTGGGTGTCATCGGGGAGGACCTGGCGCCGCGGGATCCGGCGCCGCCGGCGCCACGGGACGGGCTTGACCCGATCGCCCTTCAGGTGCTCGACGGCCTGCCGACGAGCGGCACCGCCTCACCGGACCGCATCGCGGTGGCGGCCGGGGTGCCGCCGCTCGACGTGCTGCGCTGCCTGCCCGGGCTCGAGGCGCGCGGGCTGGTCGACGCGACGCCGTCCGGGTGGTGCCTGACCGCTGCCGCCCGCGGCGCTGGCACCCGGTGAGCGGGTTCGCCGGTCGGGGTGGTGCTCGTCGCTGGCCACGGCACAGGTCGGGTCGGTGGTGCCTGGCCGGCCAGCGGCGGCGTGGCGTCCTTGACCGGGGTCAGTCAGCAGCGCACGGTCGAGCCATGCCAGCCCAGTCGAGCCCGGCCGGCGTCGACACCACCGCCCACCTCGATGTGCACAAGGGTGTAGGGGCGGGGCGGGCGGGCGGCTCGCCCAACCGCGATCCCGGGAGTGGGGCCGGGACGCCGAGGCGACCGTCGACCGCGGTGCGCAGAGCGGCGCTGCCGCCGGCGCTCGCCGCCGCCACCGACCGGTTCGAGCGTCACCTGACGCTCGAGCGCGGCATCTCGCCGCACTCCGTCCGTGCCTACGTGGGCGACGTCGTCGGGCTGCTCGACCACGTGGCGAGGATGGGCGGCGTGGACCTCGACCGGCTGGACCTGCGCGCGCTGCGGAGTTGGCTTGCGCGGCTGCGAAGCACGGGGACCTCCCGGAGCACGCTCGCACGGCGATCCGCGGCCGCCCGCACGTTCACCGCGT
>DASPYH010000393.1:0-2777 GCA_035636875.1 Mycobacteriales bacterium
CATGGCCGACATCCGTCCGTTCCTGCTCGCCGGCAAGCCGGCCACCGGGGAGGACTCGGTCGACGTGACCAGTCCGTACGACGGGTCGGTCGTCGGCCGCGTCTCGGTGCCGACGCCCGCCCAGGTCGACGAGGCCGTGGCCGCGGCGGCCGCGGTTGCGGCGGAGGCGGCCGCGCTGCCCGCGCACGTCCGCGCCGGCGCGCTCGCCCACGTGTCCGGCCGGCTGGCAGAGCGGGCGGACGAGGTGGCCCGGCTGATCACCGCGGAGAACGGCAAGCCGCTGAAGTGGGCGACCGCGGAGGCCAACCGCGCGGTCTCCACCTTCCGGTGGGCGGCCGAGGAGGCCCGCCGGGACTCGGGTGTGCTGCAGCGGCTGGACACCGACCCGACCGGCACCGGGCGGATGGCGGTCGTGCGCCGCTTCCCGCGCGGACCGGTGCTGGGGATCTCGCCGTTCAACTTCCCGCTCAACCTGGTGGCGCACAAGCTCGCCCCGGCGCTCGCGGCGGGCGCGCCGATCGTGGTGAAACCGGCCCCGGCCACCCCGCTGTCCGCGTTGCTGCTCGGTGAGCTGGTCGCCGAGACGGACCTGCCCGCCGGGATGCTGTCGGTGCTGCCGGTGCCCAACGACCGGGCCGGCGGCCTGGTCGAGGATCCCCGGCTGCCGGTGGTGTCGTTCACCGGGTCCGGCCCGGTCGGCTGGGCGATCAAGGAGCGGGTGCCGCACAAGCAGGTCGTGCTCGAGCTGGGGGGCAACGCCGCGGTCGTGGTCGCCGCGGACTACCCGGACCTGGACTGGGCGGCGAGCAGGATCGCCACCTTCTCCAACTACCAGGCCGGGCAGTCGTGCATCGCGGTGCAGCGGGTCTACGTCGAGCGTCCGGCGTACGAGCCGCTGGTCGAGCGGCTGATCGAGGCGGTGCGCGGGCTCGGCACCGGCGACCCGTCCGACCCGGGCACTGACGTGGGACCGCTGATCAGCGAGGACGCGGCCCGCCGGGTGGAGTCCTGGGTGGGCGAGGCGGTGCGCGGCGGGGCCAGGGTGCTCATCGGCGGCAGCCGGGACGGCACGGCGTACGCCCCGACCGTGCTCGCCGACGTGCCAGCCGGTGCGAAGGTGATCGACGAGGAGGTCTTCGGCCCGGTGCTGGTGGTCGAGCCGGTCGACTCCCTGGACGAGGCGTTCGGGGCCGTCAACGACTCCCGGTACGGCTTGCAGGCCGGCGTCTTCACCCGGGACCTGGCGACCGCGTTCCGGGCCCAGCGCGAGCTGGCGGTGGGTGGTGTGATCGTCGGCGACGTGCCCAGCTACCGGGCGGACCAGATGCCGTACGGCGGGACCAAGGAGTCCGGCACCGGCAGGGAGGGGCTGCGGGCCGCGATGGACGACCTCACCGAGCCACGGGTGCTGGTGCTGACGGGGCTGCCGCTGTAGGCGGCTGCGTCGACCCGGCCGCTGGCTGGCGCGGCCGCCTCGACCCGGCTGCCGGCGCCGGCGGCCGGTAGCCCAGCCGATCCTGGTGCTGGCGATCGTGTTCGGGCTGTCCATGGACTACGAGGTCTTCCTGATGTCCCGGATCCGCGAGCAGTACGACCTGACCGGCGACAACACCGCCGCCGTCGCGACCGGGCTGCAGCGCACCGGCAAGATCATCACCAGCGCGGCGCTGCTGCTCATCGTCGTCATCGGCGCGTTCTCGCTGTCGGGCATCACGTTCATCAAGCTCATCGGGGTTGCCATGATCATCGCCATCCTGGTGGACGCGACGGTGGTGCGGGTCGTGCTGGTGCCGGCGACGATGCGGCTGCTGGGCCGGGCGAACTGGTGGGCGCCGCGGCCGCTTCGGCGGCTCCATGCCCGGTACGGCTTCCACGAGGGCGACGACGAGCCGCAGTCGGTCACGTCGTCCCTCCAGCCGGCGGCGAGGTAGCCACGAGTCGCGGACCGAAGGCGGCCGGCCCGCGTCCCCCGGACCCGGGCCGGCACGCGCGTGACCCGATGCCGGCCCGCCCGCGCCCCCCTGCACCTGGGCCGGCCGGCCGCGTCACAGCGGTCCTACATCGCGGACCCGACGGTCCTGCTGGGCTCGACCGGGTCGACCGGCCGGCCGGCGGTCGGTCCCGCACTGCGGACCCCAGACGCCCGCCGGGACACGACAACGATGTCGCCGGACCGCCTGTGACGGTGACGGTTCGCGCGCCGTCCACCGGCGGCTGCCAGAATGGGCGGGATGAGTGCTCGCGAGGTCGTCCTGCTGGGCTCGACCGGGTCGATCGGCCGGCAGGCGGTTGACGTCGTCCGTTCCGCCGGCGACCGGTTCCGGGTGGTCGGGCTGGCCGCGGGTGGCGGCGGGGACGTGGCCCTGCTCGCCCGGCAGGCGCTCGAGCTGGACGTCGAGGTCGTCGCGGTGACGAGGGCGAGCGCGGCGCAGGACCTGCAGATCGCCCTGTTCGCCGCCGCCCGCGACCGCGGCTGGTCGGCTGGCCGGACGGCGCTGCCGAAGATCCTCACCGGCCCGGATGCGGCCGCGGAGGTCGCCGCCTGGCCGTGTGACCTGGTGCTCAACGGCATCACCGGGTCGGTCGGGCTCGGTCCGACCCTGGCCGCCCTCGACGCCGGCCGCACGGTGGCGCTGGCCAACAAGGAATCCCTGGTCGCCGGCGGCCGGCTGGTGCTCGACCGGGCCGCGCCGGGCCAGCTGGTGCCGGTCGACTCCGAGCACTCCGCGCTCGCCCAGTGCCTGCGCGCCGGCCGGGCGAGCGAGGTGCGCCGGCTG
>DASPYH010000394.1:0-3082 GCA_035636875.1 Mycobacteriales bacterium
TGGAGAAGAAGGGCGTCGGCGTCCTGCTCGACTCCGTGAGGCGGCTGGATCCGGGTTGGTCGCTGGAGGTGGTCGGCGACGGACCGCTGCGGGCCGACCTGGAGCGCCGGGCGGCTGGGCTGCCGGTCACGTTCCGCGGCACCGTGCCCCGGCCCGAGGTCGCGCTCGCGTACGCGCGGAGCGAGGTCGTGGTCGTCCCGTCGGTGCCGGCGGCCTCAGGCGACCAGGACGGGCTGCCGGTCGCGCTGCTGGAGGCGATGGCGGCGGGCTGCGCGGTCATCGGCTCCCGGATCCCCGGCATCGACGCGGCCGTCGTGGACGCCGAGAGCGGCCTGCTGGTGCCCCCCGGCGATGCGCAGGCGCTGGCTGCGGCGCTGGCCGACCTGCTCCGCGACCCGGATCGCCGGGCGAAGCTGGGCGCCGCCGCGCGGGCCCGGTCGGAGGACTTCTCGGTCGCGGCGGTCGGCCACCGTTACTGCGCGCTGCTGCGTGAGGTCCTCGGCCGGGTGGGGTAACCGCGCTGGGCCGAGAGCCGGAACCTCAACGTGCATGGTGTGTCACGCTGGGTTACCGTCTCCCGGTGCGGTATACGGGGGAGTTCCGCCGCCGGCGCCTGCCCGCGCCGGTCCTGGCGGGGACATGTGCGGTCGCGCTGCTGGCAGGAGCGGTGGCGACCGGGATAGCCGGGCGGCCGCCCGCGGCAGCCGCCGGCGCCGAAGTGGTCACGCGGCCGGCGAGCGGAGTCTGGGTGGCCGAGGGCGGGGGCTTCGGCCACGGCCGCGGCATGTCGCAGTGGGGCGCCCGCGCGGCGGCGCTGCGGGGCCGGACGGCCGAGCAGATCGTCGCCTTCTACTACCCGCGAACGGTCCGGAAGGCCGTCGGCAACCCGACGGTCCGGGTCCGCGTCGGCACCGACCCGGAGCTGGTGGTGTCGCCGTCGCCGGGGCTGCGGGTGAGCTGGCGCGGCGGCCGGCTGGTGCTGCCGGCCCGCGCGCAGGTGCGCCGGTGGAAGGTGGGGGCGTACGCGGCCGGCCTGCGGCTGGCGTACCACGCCGGGCACGGCTGGAGGTGGTGGGGACCGAGGCTGCCCGCGGCGGTGACGGTGGTCTCGTCCCGGCCGGTCCGCCGGGTGCACTGGCGGGACCGGACGGCGACCGACTACCGCGGCACCCTTGCCGTGAGCCGCTCGGGCCGTCGGGTGCTGGTGGTCGACCGGCTGCCGATGGAGTCCTACCTGGCCGGCGTGGTACCGCGGGAGAGCCCGGCGTCCTGGCCGATGCAGGCGTTGCGGGCGCAGGCGATCGCGGCGCGGACCTACGCGTACGCGGCGGTCCGGTCACCACGCTCGGCTCGCTACGACCTGTGCGACAGCACCGCGTGCCAGGTGTACGGCGGGGCGGCACGGCTGCGGCCGGACGGCACCCGCCTGTTCGGCGAGCGGCGCCGGACGACCGCTGCGGTGGCCAGCACCGCCGGGGTGGTCCTGCTGTCCGGCCGCCGGCCGGCGACCACCGAGTACTCGGCGTCCAACGGGGGCTGGTCCGCACCGGGCGGCCGGCCCTACCTGGTCGGGCGGCGCGACCCGTACCGCGCCGGCGACCCGTACCTGTCCTGGCGGGTCCGGGTGAGTGTCGCCGACCTGGGGCGGAAGTTCGGGTTCTCCCGGCTGGACCGGCTGCGGGTGCTCCGCCGGGACGGACACGGTGCCTGGGGCGGCCGCCTGCTCGAGGTCGAGCTGACCGGGCTGGACGGGGCGGGGAAGCCCCGTGCGGTCACGGTCGGCGGCGGAAGGCTGCGCCGGGCCCTCGGGCTGAGGAGCACTTACTTCCGGCTGCGGGCCGGATAGCAGGCGAGCGGACCGCAGCATCCGGCCGCGGTCCGGGCAGTGCCTCGGCTGCAAGCCGTCACCGGCTCCTGGCGGAGGGCCGGACGGGCGACGTGGTGCCTGAGGTCGATCAGCTGGCCGCCGGCACCCCGGTGCGGGCGGCCCAGGCACTGGTGATCATGGAGCGCAGGCCGTGCCGCGCGCGCCAGCCGAGCAGCTCGGCGATCCGGTCGACCGCTGCGACGACCGCCGGCGGGTCGCCCCGCCGGCGCGGGCCGACGGTCGGCTGCAACGGCACGCCGGTCACCGCAGCGACGGTGTCGACCACCTCGAGAACCGACCAGCCGCGACCGGTGCCGACGTTGAGCACGTGCCACGCGCTTGGCTGGTCCAGCAGCCGGGTGGCGGCGAGGTGCGCATCCGCGAGGTCGGCGGCGTGCACGTAGTCCCGGACGCAGGTGCCGTCCGGGGTGGGGTGGTCGCCGCCGTGCACGACCGGCGGGACGCCGGCCTGCACCGCCTCGAGCAGCCTGGCGACGAGGTTCACCGGCTGCCGGTCGGCGAGCTCGGGCCGCAGCGCGCCGGCCACGTTGAAGTAGCGCAGCGCCACCGCCGCCAGGCCCCGGCGGCGTACTTCCCGCTCGATCATCCGCTCGCCGTCCAGCTTGGTCTGCCCGTACGGCGTGGTCGGCCGGGTGGGCGCGTCCTCCGCGACCGGCACCGAGGCCGGGTCGCCGTAGACGGCCGCGCTCGAGGAGTACAGCAGCCGGTCGATGCCGGCATCGGCCATCGCGGCCAGCACCGATTCCACACCGCCGACGTTCTCGCTCCGGTACCAGTCCGGCCGGGCCAGCGATTCGTCCCCGCGCTTGCGCGCGGCGAGGTGGATCACGCCGGTAGCGCCGTGCGCGGCCAGCGTGTCGCGGACGAGGTCACGGTCGCGGACCGAGCCGACGACCAGCGCCGGCGGCTCGCCCGGCCCGGTCCGCCGCAGCCGGTCAGGGTCCCCGGTGGACAGGTCGTCGAGGACCACTACCCGCTCGCCGGCGGACAGCAGCGCATGCACGACGTGGCCGCCGACGTAACCGGCGCCGCCGGTGACCAACCACGTCCCCATCGGACGGGTACGCTACGCCGGTCGGGCGAGCCGCGCGGACGGAGGGGGCATGGGTGCACCACCCGCCGACCGCGCCGAGACAGGGCGACCCGCGCCCGCGGCACCGCCGAACGCCGCAGCCGGACCCGCCCCCACCCCCC
>DASPYH010000395.1:0-2771 GCA_035636875.1 Mycobacteriales bacterium
AGGAGCGCGCCGCCGCGGCGCAGCGGGCGGTCGCCGACGAGCGGGCGGCGATCGCGCGGGCGGTGGTCGCCGAGCGCACGGCGGCAGCCGGCGGGGCCAACCGCCCGCCGGCGGGTCCGCACCGCTGGACGGTCGCCGGGCGTCCGGCGGCCGCCCCCACCGGGCTCGGGGTCGCCGCGCTGCTGATCCTGGCGCGCCTGTGGCTGGTAGGCAGCGGGAGCCTGTTCGGCACCGGACCGGTGCGCGCGCTCGACGCTGTCGTCGCAGCCTCCGTCCTGCTCGCGCTGGCGCAGGTCGTTCACCTCCCGTCGCCGCCGACCGACCGGGCCGGGTACGCCCGCCGCATCGCGGTCGTGCTCGCCACCCCGGTGCTCGTGGCCGGCGGACTGACGCTGCTGGTGCCGGCCACGCCCACCTCGGCACCGGCTCCCGGCTGCCCGGCCGCCCCGGTCCGCGGCGGTCATTCCGTCGCCGTCACCGTCGCCGACACGTCCGCCCGGTCCGGGCCCAGCCGGGCATTCCCGGTCAGTGGCCGCTTCCCCACGGGGTGTGCGCTGGCCCTCGCCGGCTACTGCCTCGGCGACGCCGTTCCCAGCGCCACCGCGCCGACCTGGGCCGACAGCCGCTGGCTGCTCGTCGACCGGCACCCGGACGGCCCGGCAGCCCTGGTCGCGCGGCAACTGTCCGGTGAGCCGGCGGCGCCGCGGTTCCTGCCTTCGGCCGCGGTCGCGCCCGCCGGCACCCACGACACGCTGCCGCTGCTGTCCGGCGCCGAGTGCGGCCGGGACGGGCTGCGCGGTCCGGGCGAGACGGCGCTCGAGGACGTGCTCCCCGGCCCGCTGGCGGCGAACCTGTCAGCCCGAGTGGCCGGCGCGGCCGACATCGGCTTCGCCCGGTGGGTAGCGTCCGACCCGCAGACCGGGTCGGCGCCGCTGCTGCGCGGCGAGGCGTACCAGCAGCTGAGCGGGCCCGGCGCGACCGGGCCGGGTGGCCGGCGGACGGTCAGCTGGGACTACCGGGCGCTGATCGCCGACCTCGACCCCGGCCGGCGCACCCCGACGGTCACGGTCGCCGTGCTCGCCGTCGGCTGCGAGGCCCCGTCCGCGCCGGCCGCCGAGCAGACCGCGGCGCTGACCACGTACACGGTCAGCGGCGTGCGGTTGAGCGGCCCGCGGCAGCGCCTCACCGGCCGGCAGATTCCGGGCCTCGACGGGCCGCTGGGCGGGCTGGACCTGCGGCGGCTGACCGCGGCGGCCTGCCAGCCGCCGGAGTAGGCCGGCATCTAAGCTCCGGCCGTGACATACCAGGCAGCGGACGACCGCTACGAGACGATGCAGTACCGCCGCTGCGGGCGCAGCGGGATCAAGCTGCCCGCCCTGTCGCTCGGGTTGTGGCACAACTTCGGCCACGACCGGCCGTACGAGACGCAGCGGGCGATCGTCCGCCGGGCCTTCGACCTCGGCATCACCCATTTCGACCTGGCCAACAACTACGGGCCGCCGTACGGGTCGGCGGAGGTCAACTTCGGCCGGATGCTCGCCGACGACCTCGGGCCGTACCGGGACCAGCTGATCGTCTCCACGAAGGCCGGCTACGACATGTGGCCGGGGCCGTACGGCGAGTGGGGCTCGCGCAAGTACCTGCTCGCCTCGCTGGACCAGTCGCTGGACCGGATGGGGTTGGACTACGTCGACATCTTCTACTCCCACCGGCTCGACCCGGACACCCCGCTCGAGGAGACGATGGGAGCGTTGGACGCGGCGGTCCGGTCCGGTCGGGCGCTGTACGCGGGCATCTCCTCCTACAGCGCCGAGCGGACCGGGGAGGCGGCCGCGCTGCTGCGCGAGATGGGGACGCCGCTGCTGATCCACCAGCCGTCGTACTCGATGATCAACCGGTGGATCGAGCAGGACCACCTGCTGGACACCCTCGACGAGCTGGGCGTGGGCTGCATCGCCTTCTCGCCGCTCGCCCAGGGGCTGCTGACCAACCGCTACCTGAACGGGGTGCCGGACGACTCCCGGGTGGCCACCGGCGGTGCGATGGGCCGGGACATGCTCACCGAGGACAGGCTGGCCCGGGTACGCGCGCTGAACGAGATCGCGGCGAGCCGCGGCCAGTCGCTGGCCGAGCTCGCGCTCGCCTGGGCGCTGCGCGACCCGCGGATGACCTCGCTGGTCATCGGCGCCAGCAGCGTCGCCCAGTTGGAGGACAACATGTCCGCGCTGGACAATCTCGACCTCAATCCGGACGAGCTGGCAGAGATCGACCGGTACGCGACCGATGCCCACGTCAACCTGTGGGCGCGGTCCAGCTCTGCGTGACGGTCCGGGCGGCGCCGGGCGTGGCGGCCGAGCCGGGCGTTTCGGCCGTCCCTGGTTGGGGACGGCCATCCTGCAGGAGCGGTGCGACCGAGAGCGGGAGGCATGCAGAAGCAGGTCACCCTGCCCGAGGGCCCGGAAGGGGCGAGCGTCGCCCGCCGGGCCGTGTCCCGCGCGGCCGAGCTGTGGCTGCTCGACCGGGAGGTGACCGAGACGGCCCTCCTCCTGGTCAGCGAGCTGGCCACGAACGCGATCCGGCACGGCAGCCCGCCGGTGCGGTTGTCGCTGCGGCTGGACGCCGGCCGGCTGCGGGTCGAGGTCAGCGACGGCTCCCCCGCGCCCCCTCGGGTGCTCGGGTCCGGTCCCGGCCAGGCAGGCGGTCGGGGGCTGCAGATCGTCCAGCAGCTCGCGGCCCGCTGGGGCTCGCAGACGTCCAGGTCGCGGCTCGGC
>DASPYH010000396.1:0-6562 GCA_035636875.1 Mycobacteriales bacterium
GGGGGGTGCTGGAGCCGAGGCTGGCCGACCGCACCTTCCCCGGCGAAGCACGCTTCCTGTGCAGCGTGCCGTGGGAGCGGGCCGCCCTGGTGGGCGCGGACACCGACGGGGACGACGTCGCGACGCCCGCCGGGCTGGCCAGGCTGTTGCGGGCGCTCGGGTACGAGTCGCAGTCGGTCACCTCGCCCAGCGGGGTGGCCGGGGTGCAGGTGCGCTCCGAGCGGTTCGCCGCGCACGTGGCGCTGGTCGAGCCGGCCTCCGGCGGCCGCCAGCGGTGGAGCGGCGCGCTGGAGTGGGTCGACCCGGGCGGCGCGAGCCGGACCTGGGCGGAGACGCTCGGCCCGGTCGAGCTGAGCGACGAGGAGCTGGCCCGGCGGGTCGACGAACTGCTGCGCCGCTGCGTCGGCCCGCTCCGCTAGGCGGGTCCCGGGGTGGATGCGGACGGCGTCCAGGCGTCGGTCCAGCGGACATGGCGCAGAGGACCCTCTGCCGGGCGCCGCCGGTCGGCGTCCGGGCGTCGGCGTACCCCGCAGATGATCCGGGACCACGCTGGCCCTCGCTACCAGCCGAAGGTGATCATCAGCAGCACCACCGACACGACCACAGCCAGCACCGCACGGAAGGCGTAACGGTCGGCCTCGGCCTCCAGCTCCGGCGTGACCTCGTCCTCGGCCATCCGCCACTTCGGGTCGAGCATGCGCACCGGGCGCCCCGCGGTCACCGCCACCGCGATCGCCGGCGCGCCGACGAGCAGCAACAACGCCTCCCAGGACGGGTACTTCCAGGTCGCCGCGCCGGCCCCGGCGGCGAGCAGCGCGCCGGCCCCGACCAGCACCGCCGGCCACGCCGCGCGTGGCGCCTCGGCCAGCAGCAGGCCCAGCAGCACCGCCCAGGCCAGCACCACCGCGGGGATCAGGACCGCGACGCTCCACACCGGTCAGGGCAGGTTGGTGGTGGCTCGGACCAGCACGCCGGTCCCGGTCGAGGTCACCGGCCGGCCCGCCGGGACCCAGGCCGACGCGCCCTGCGGCAGCGGCAGCGCCGAGACGCCGTCGCGCAGCACCGCCGAACCGGACACCGCGAGCACGATCTGCGGCCCGTGCGAGGCGAGCGTCGCCGGAGCCGCGACCCGGTCCAGCCGGAAGTCCGGCACCGGCGGGAGGTACGCCCACTGGCCCGGGGTCGTCTCGACCGGCTGGATCAGCGGCGGCGGGCCGTCGGCCACGTCGATCACCCGCAGCAGCTCGGGGACGTCCACGTGCTTGGGGGTCAGGCCGCCACGCAGCACGTTGTCGGAGTTGGCCAGCACCTCCACCGCGGTGCCGCGCAGGTAGCAGTGCAGGTTGCCGGCGGCGAGGAACATCGCGTCGCCCGGCTGCAGCCGAAGCCGGTTGAGCAGCAGGGTGATGACCACACCGAGGTCACCGGGGTACTCCTCGGCCAGCTCGACTGCCGTCGCGAGCTCGACCCGGAACTCGGAGCTGCCGGCCAGGCCAGCGCGGCAGGCCGCGACGACCGAGTTCACCAGCGCGCCCCTGCGCCCGGCGGGCACCGTGAGCAGCCCGGTGACCACCTCGCGCAGGCCGTCGCGGCCGGGTCGCGCGCGCAGGGCGGCCAGGTGCGGATGCAGCACCGGCGCGTCGGCGGCCAGCGCATCCAGCAACCGCAGCGTCTGCGGGATCGCGCGGAACCCGCACAACGCCTCGAACGGGGTCAGCGCGCACACCAGTTCCGGCTTGTGGTTCGCGTCGACGTAGCTGCGCTCGGGGGAGCCGAGAGGGACGCCGCGCGCCTCCTCCTCGGCATACCCCTCCCGCGCCCGCTCGGCGTCGGGGTGGGCCTGCAGCGAGAGCGGCCGGGCGGCGGCGATCACCTTGAGCAGGAACGGCAGCCGTGGCCCGAACCGGTCCACCACGGCCGGGGACAGCTCGCCGGCCGGGTCGGCCTCGATCCGCTCCAGCAGCGTGCCCCCGGACCGCAGCCTGGACGGTTGCGCCGGGTGCGCCCCCATCCACAGCTCCGCCTGCGGTTGTCCGGTGGGCGGCACGCCGAGAAGCTGCGGGATCGCGGTCGGCGACCCCCATGCGTACGGCCGGATCGGGTTGTCGAGGAGGTCGACCGCGCGTCGCGCAAGGGTCTGCACGGGCGCCGACCCTACCCGAGCCGGGCGGCGGGACCCGGCAGCACGCGGGGCGGCCCGGCACCGGACGCGCTCCCCCGAGCAACGTCCGGGCCGGGCCACACCCGGCCCCCCTCCGGGTATCGGAAGGCTAGCCGCCTGCGTGACCGACCCGGGCCGTTTTCGCCGAATCGACTGGGCCGTTCGAGTGAACGATGATCACTGGCCGTGCTCGACGAACTCCGGCGTGCCCGGGTCGGCACCGAGCGGCGGGCGGCGCCCGCCGCGCTCCAGATCGGGTTCGAGGTAGATGAGCCGGGCGCTAGGCACGGCCGAGCGCACCCGCCGCTCCGCCTCGTCGATCGCCTCGGCCACCCGGTCCATCACCGTCGTGCGGGGAACCGCCACCTTCGCGGCGACCAGCAGCTCGTCCGGTCCCAGGTACTGGGTCCGGATGTGGATGACCCGGTCCATGCCAGGCCCGAGCAGCGCGGCGACGATCCGGTCCAGCGTCTCCGGCTCGGCGCCCTCCCCGATCAGCAGGCTCTTGGTCTCGATGATCAGGATGACGGCGATGATGCCGAGCAGGACCCCGATGGCGAGCGTGCCGAACGCGTCCCAGATCGGGTCGCCGGTGACCCAGGCCATCGTGACCCCGACCAGCGCGAAGGCCAGTCCCGCCAGCGCGCCGCAGTCCTCCAGCAGCACGACCGGCAGCTCCGGCGCCTTGGCCCGCCGGATGAACTGCACCCAGTTGGCGTCCCCGCGCACCCGGTTGGACTCCTCGACCGCCGTGCGCAGCGAGAAGCCCTCCAGGCCGATCGCGACCAGCAGGATGATCACGGCCACGATCGGCCGGCTCAGCGGCTCGTGCTCCGACAGCTTGTGCCAGCCCTCGTACAGGGAGAACAGCGAGCCGAGCGTGAAGAGCACCAGCGCGACCACGAACGCGTAGAAGTAGCGGTCCCGCCCGTAGCCGAAGGGGTGCTCCTCGGTCGCCTTCCGCCGCGCCCGCCGGCCGCCGAGCAGCAGCAGGCCCTGGTTGCCGGAGTCGGCGACCGAGTGGGCCGACTCGGCCAGCATCGAGGACGACCCGGTGAGGAGAAAGCCGACGAACTTGGCCACCGCGATGCCCAGGTTCGCCCCCAGCGCCGCCACGATCGCCCGGGTGCCGCCCGACATGCTCATCGTTCCCCCCCGAGGTCGGTGGTCCCGCCGTCCGTGCTGTCCAGCCCTTCGCCGCCGAACGCGGCACCGCCACCGGACGCGCCGCCGCCCGAGTCGGCGGCGCCGCTGGCGCCGCGGGACGCGAGCCCGACGTACACGGCGGTGAAGTCGAGCAGGCCGACCAGCGAGGCGAGCCGGCCGACCGGCCCGGCGGTCTCGTCGGCGGCCAGCTCGGTGACGGGTACGCCGCGGCGGATCGCGTCGGCAACCAGCTGCTCGACCAGCCGGCGGACGTCCACCGCCTCGTCGGCGTCGCGGACGAGCAGGAGGCGCGGACCGATCGTGCCGGCCTCCTCGACGCGGTCGCGGAAGATGTCGTCCGCGCCCGGCACACCGCCGGCCAGCACGCCGCCCAGCCGGTAGACGGCGCCGGGCAGCGTGCCCCACAGCGCCGGGTGGCCGGCGATGCCGGCGAGCTGACCGGCCAGCCGGCGGGTGGCGGCGCCGGTGGGGGCCGAGGTGCCCCAGGCGACCGGCAGCGACTCGCCCACGTCGAGCGCCAGTGACTTCGCCGGGTTGCCGAACGTCTCGCCGGTCGGCCTGCTCCGCTCGGCCAGCGCGTCCAGCAGGTCCGCGACGTCGGCCAGGTCCTCCTCGGTGTCGGTCAGCAGGCCCAGCTCGCCCGCGGCGACCAGCAGCGGTGCGAGCAACCCCCAGAACGCGGCCCGCGGGTGCCGGCCCGGCGGCAGCCCCACGTACGGGGCGCGGTTGCGACCGCAGGCCTCCTGCAGCGGCGAGTCGACCGCGCCGGCGCCGAGAACGGTCAGGCCACGGCGGGCCGCCGCGTCCGCCAGCACCGCGACCGCGCGTCCGGTCGAGGAGTGCGTGACGGCGAGCAGCGTGTCCGTCGCCCCGGCCCACACCGGCAGCGCAGGACCGTCGAGCCGGACCACCGGAGCGGCCGCCCCGGGTCCCGCGGCGAGCGCGGCGAGCGCGAACGCGGCGTCCTCGGCAGGAGGGTCGGCGGCCAGCAGCACCGCGCGCGGCCGCAGGTCGGCGAGATGGCCCGGCAGGTCCGCCTCTGCCGTGAGCGTGAGACTCTCCCGGAGTTGCGCTCCGGCCGTCGCCACGGCCCGCAGCAGCCCTTCCCGGTCGGCCTCGGCGAGCCGGTCCGCGGACTCGAGGACCGACTCGTCCAGCGCCGCCTTCATGGTCGGACGCTCACGGGGTGGGGGCGCCTCGGTGCCGGGCCTCGTCCAGCAACAGCACCGGGATGTCGTCCTGGACCCGGTACGCCCGGTCGCACTGAGTGCACCACAGCTCGGAGGACTCCTCGTGCACCTCCAGCGGCGCGTGGTCGTCCGGGCAGGCGAGGATGTCCAGCAGCACGGGGTCGAGGTTCATGGTCGCCAGTGTCCCCTTCGGATCAGCCGCGAATCAGGGCGAGCACGTCGTCACGCAGGGCCGCCATACCGGCCTCGTCGGCGGCCTCCACGTTCAACCGGAGCAGCGGCTCGGTGTTCGACGGGCGCACGTTGAACCAGCTCCCGTCCGGCAGCGCGACGGTCAGCCCGTCGAGGTGGTCGATCGCCACGCCGTCACGGTCCGCGTACGCCTTCTCGACCAGCTCGGTCCGGCCGGCCATGTCCGCCACCGCCGAGTTGACCTCCCCCGAGGAGGCGTACCGGGCGTACTGCCCGGTCAGGGCCGACAGCGGGCCTTCCTGCGTGCCCAGCGCCGCGAGTACGTGCATCGCGGCGAGCATCCCGGTGTCCGCCCGCCAGAAGTCGCGGAAGTAGTAGTGCGCGGAATGCTCGCCGCCGAAGACCGCGCCGGTACGTGCCATCTGCTCCTTGATGAAGGAATGGCCCACCCGCGTCCGGACCGGCACCCCGCCGTGCTCGCGGACGATCTCCGGCACCGCGCTGGAGGTGATCAGGTTGTGGATCACCGTCGCGCCCGGGTCCTGCGCGAGCGCCCGCACGGCGACCAGCGCCGTGACGGCGGACGGGGAGACCGGCTCGCCGCGCTCGTCCACCACGAAGCAGCGGTCCGCGTCGCCGTCGAAGGCGAGCCCGAGGTCCGCACCGGCCTCGCGGACCTTCGCCTGCAGGTCGCGCAGGTTCGCCGGCTCGAGCGGGTTGGCCTCGTGGTGGGGGAAGGTGCCGTCGAGCTCGAAGTACAGCGGGACGACGGTGAGCGGCAGCCCGGGCAGCACGGCGTCCCCCAGCACGGCCGGGACGGTGTGGCCGGCCATCCCGTTGCCGGCGTCGACCACCACGGTGAGCGGCCGGATCCGGGCGAGATCCACCAGGCCCCGCAGGTGCCGGGCGTAGGCGGGAAGCAGGTCGCGGTGCTCGACGGTGCCCCGGCTGGCGGACGGCGGGAGGTCGTGCTCGGCCAGCGCGCGCACCTCGCGCAGCCCCGAGTCCTGTCCGACCGGTGCGGCCCCGGCGCGGCACAGCTTGATCCCGTTGTACTTCGCGGGGTTGTGGCTGGCGGTGAACATGGCCCCGGGCAGGGCGAGCGAGCCGGAGGCGAAGTAGAGCAGGTCGGTCGACCCGAGGCCGGCGTCGATCACGTCCGCCCCCGCACCGGTGGCGCCCCCGGCGAACGCGGCCGCCAGTGCCGGCGAGGACGAGCGCATGTCGCGGGCGGTCACCAGCCGGTCGGCACCGGTGAAGTGGACGAAGGCCGCGCCGAGGGCACGAGCGACATCCTCGTCCAACTGGTCGGGGACGACGCCGCGCACGTCGTACGCCTTGACGATGGAGGATAGGTCACGCACCGCATGACCGTACCGGGCGGCGGGCCGGTCCGGGGTCAGGGCGGGCTGGGGATGACCCTGAGATGTCCGCGCCGGCCGGTGCCGGACTCGGTGCGGACACCCGAGTCGACCGCCAGCGTGCGTCGCTCCGGGCGCGCCGCCTCGCGGACCGCGTCGGCCAGCGCCTCGAGG
Organism: Mycobacteriales bacterium; assembly: GCA_035636875.1. GTDB lineage: Bacteria > Actinomycetota > Actinomycetes > Mycobacteriales > CADCTP01 > CADCTP01. The sequence goes on from DASPYH010000396.1 coordinate 6,246, forward strand.
TCGTCGCTGCTGGGCATCGGCAGGCTGTAGTCCCCTTCGTGCCGGACCACCTCCCAGCCCTTCGGCGCGGTCAGCCTCCGGGCGTGCTGCTCGCACAGGTCGTAGCTGTGTGGCTCGGCGTAGGTGGCCAGCGGCCCGACCACCGCGGTGGAGTCGGCGTAGACGTAGGTCAGCGTCGCGACCGCGGAGTTGGCGCATCCGGTCCGGGAGCAGCGGCGCACGTGCCTCACGGTGCCTCCCGCGCAGCGCTCACGGCCGCACCATAGACCCGTCCGTCCCCGTTGAGGGTGACCTGCGCGCGGCTGCGGCCCGTGTCG
>DASPYH010000397.1:0-4272 GCA_035636875.1 Mycobacteriales bacterium
CGGTGGGCGGAGCAGCACCGAGAACGTCAGCCCGGCGCGTGCCGGCGACTCCCAGCGCCGGTCCAGCCGGCCCCGGCCCCCGGTCTGCGACTCGGCGACCAGCACCGAGCCCTCCGGCGCTCCGGCGCGGGCCAGCGCGGCCACGTCGTCGTTGGTGGAGGCGGTGGCGGGCACCACCCGCAATCCGGTGACGAACGACCCGTCCCGCACCAGCGCGCCGGACAGCGCCCGCGCCGACAGCGGCGGCCGGTCCAGGTCGGACCACTGCCGGCTCGGGCTCGTCTGCCGGGTCGGGCTCGTCACCCCGCCACGCTAGACCTCGAGGCGTCGGCCGGGTTCCGGTCGGCGTGACTAGGACGTGTCCCGGGGATCTTGGTGGATGCGGACGGCGTCCAGACGTCGATCCGGCCAGCCTGGCGGATGTGCCCGTAGCGGAGCCTCTACCGGCGCGGCCGACGGGCGCCGCCGCTCGGCGTCCAGGCCCGTGCGCGCCTCCGCGCGGACAGCCGGTCCCGCGCCGCCGAAGGTCCGCGGGACACGACCTACTGCTGGCCGGTCGCGAAGCGCAGCAGGTCAGCCATCCCGAAGGTCTTCCCGTCCGCGCACAGTGCCTCGTCCGGCCGCCAGTCCGGATCGACCCGCAGGTAGGACAGGCGGTCGGCGAACAGCAGGCCGACGAAGACCTCGGCCACGATCTTGCCCCCGACCGCGCCGAGCCGGTTGCCCTCGTGGCGCAGCTCCGACTCCCGCAGGATGTAGTACCAGAGCGGGGCGTTGCCGCGCAGGCTGCCGGTGCCGATGTCGGCGATCGGAGTCTCGCCGTCCTCGCCGCCCGCGACCAGCTCGTCCTCGTCCAGCACGGGCAGTCGCAGCGCGCGGGCGACCGCCTGCCCGGACGGCAGCTTCAGCCTCAGCCCGCGGACCAGGTTGCGCTGTGCCAGCGACCGGAGGCCGGCCACCGCCGGGCCGGGCAGCGTGCCGAGCGGGTTCACCAGGTGGGTGTCGATCCGGTAGGCGTGCTGCATCGGCCGGTCGGCGGTGGTCTCGCCGATCCCGGTGAAGAAGAACCGCCACTCGAAGCCCCAGTCGTCCGGCAGCGGCCGGAAGCCGTTGAGGTTCACCAGCGGGTTCGCCTCGTCGGAGAAGATCGGGATCCGCGGTGGTACGAACGAGTTGATCCGGTACTCCGGACGGACCATCGAGTGGCCGAACCGGTACGCCGCCACCGAGAACTCGACCGGCATGAAGGAGCCCGGCCCGTACGGCCGGTAGTAGCGCAGGTTCCACGCCCGCTCCAGCGTCTCGCCCGCCAGGTCGCCGCCCACGATCCGAGGCAGGAAGTCGTGGAAGACGGCCCACTGGTAGTGCCAGCGCACCTGCCGCTGCGTTTCCTTGAACAGGTCGGCGTGGCCGAGCTGCGGCTGCTCGGCGTGCACCCGCTCGAGCATCGCGTTGTGGAAGCGGATGACGGCCGCGTGCAGCTGGGAGACCACGATGTTCTCGTCGTTGCGGGGGTCGCCGAGCAACGCCCTGCCCTGCTCGTTGCGCGGCAGGTCCCGCTGGTCCTCGATCGCCGAGCGGACCTTCGCGTCCCGGCCGAGCAGCAGCGCCAGGCCGGGGAAGTCGGGATGCTGCTGGTCGTAGAGGTACGGCTGGTCGTCGGGACCGCGGCCGTAGACACTGTCCAGGTCGAACCGCGGCGAACGGAAGTTGACCAGCGCGTTCGGGTCGTTGAACTTGTCCAGCGTCGAGGCGGGGTCGAACGTGAGGTCGTGGTCGACGAACTGCCCGACGTACGTGTAGCCGGCCGGGATGCTCGACTCCTCCGGATCGACCTGACCCTCCGGCGTCGGGTCGTCCTCCCGCGGCGACACCATCAGCGCGCCGAGCTCCAGCAGGTCGGACTCGTCCTGCCGGAAGATCGGCACGTTGCGGAAGAGCCGGCCGAAGCGGCCCTCCTCGATGTGCGAGCTCGGGACGTACTCCAAGCCCCGGACGAGCTGTCCATGGCTGCGCGTCACTGCATTCCCCCGTCTGTCGGACCGGCCGTTCCCCGACCGGGCCGGCTCGATCCCGCCCGACCTTAGAGCCTCCCCCCGCCCCCGGTCCGTACCGCGCCGGCCGTCTGCCCGCCCGGGCAACCACTCGGCCCGAACCGGCCTGCCGCGGCGATGCGGCTAGTCTCGCCACCATGAGCAGGGCCGCCGAGCAGGAGCCGGCCACCCCGGCCGGGCCCGACATCCACACGGCCGCGGGGAAGCTCGCCGACCTGCACCGGCGCAACGACGAGGCGGTGCACGCAGGGTCGGCGCGCGCGGTCGAGCGGCAGCACGCCAAGGGCAAGCTGACCGCCCGGGAACGGATCGACCTGCTGCTCGACGACGGCTCGTTCGTGGAGATGGACGAGCTCGCCCGGCACCGGAGCACCAACTTCGGGCTGGCCGACGAGCGGCCGTACGGGGACGGCGTCGTCACCGGCTACGGCACCGTCGACGGCCGGCCGATCTGCGTCTTCGCGCAGGACTTCACCGTCTTCGGCGGCTCGCTGGGCGAGGTCTTCGGGGAGAAGATCGTCAAGGTGATGGACCTGGCGCTTCGCACCGGCTGCCCGGTGGTCGGCATCAACGACTCCGGCGGCGCGCGGATCCAGGAGGGCGTGGCCTCGCTCGGCCTGTACGGCGAGATCTTCTACCGCAACGTCATGGCGTCGGGTGTGGTGCCGCAGATCAGCCTGGTGATGGGGCCCTGCGCCGGCGGCGCGGTCTACTCCCCCGCCATCACGGACTTCACCGTGATGGTCGAGGGGACCTCGCACATGTTCATCACCGGCCCCGACGTGATCAAGACCGTGACCGGTGAGGACGTGGCGTTCGAGGATCTCGGCGGCGCCCGCGCGCACAACACGAAGTCCGGCGTCGCGCACTACATCGCGTCGGACGAGAAGGACGCGATCGACTACGTCCGCGCCCTGCTGTCCTACCTGCCCGGCAACAACCTCGACGACCCGCCCACCGCGGGAGACACCGGCGAGCCGTCGCTGGAGGTGACCGACGACGACCGCGAGCTGGACACGTTCATCCCGGACTCGGCGAACCAGCCGTACGACATGCACCGGGTGATCGAGCACGTGCTCGACGACGGCGAGTTCCTCGAGGTGCAGCCGCTGTTCGCGCCGAACATCGTCGTCGGCTTCGGCCGGGTCGAGGGCCGCTCGGTCGGTGTGGTCGCGAACCAGCCGATGCAGTTCGCCGGCACGCTGGACATCGACGCCTCGGAGAAGGCGGCCCGCTTCGTGCGGACCTGCGACTGCTTCAACGTCCCGGTGCTCACGTTCGTGGACGTCCCCGGCTTCCTGCCCGGCGCCTCGCAGGAGTGGGGCGGCATCATCCGCCGCGGCGCCAAGCTGATCTACGCGTACGCCGAGGCCACCGTGCCGAAGGTCACCGTGATCACCCGCAAGGCGTACGGCGGCGCGTACGACGTCATGGGCTCCAAGCACCTGCGCGCGGACATCAACGTGGCCTGGCCGACCGCGCAGATCGCGGTGATGGGCGCCCAGGGCGCGGTGAACATCCTCTACCGGCGGGAGATAGCCGCGGCGGACGAGCCGGAGCAGCGGCGGGCCGAGCTCGTGCAGGAGTACGAGGACACCCTGGCCAACCCGTACGTGGCGGCCGAGCGCGGGTACATCGACTCGGTCATCCCGCCGTCGTACACGCGCAGGTACGTGACCCAGGCGCTGCGGATCCTGCGCACGAAGCGGGACACGCTGCCGCCGAAGAAGCACGGCAACATCCCGCTCTGAGCACCGAGCGCCGGCTCACGGCTGCAGCGCGTCGGCACGGACGGCAGCGGTGACGAGGTCACCGACGCAGGCCAGGCGGTCACGTCCAAGCCGGGGCCGGCTGGAGGTCGGCGGGTCGGCGGCTGTGCAGAATGGCGGGCGTGACCGAGACGCCGTTCCTGCAGGTGGTGCGCGGGGAGCCGACCCCCGGCGAGCTGGCCGCCCTGGTGGCGGTCCTCGCCGCCTGGGCGGGAGCCGCGGGGCGACCGGCGCCCCGGCCGCGGTCCGCCTGGGCCGACCCCGCGGCCCGGCTGCGGCGGCCGCTTCGGCCCGGTCCGGACGCGTGGCGGCGCTCGGTGCTGCCCGGGTGATCCGGCCGCGGAGGCCGCGTCGGCTGCGGCGGCCGCTTCGGCCAGGTCCGGACCCCTGGCGGCACTCCGGCCTGCCCCGGTGATGCCGCTACTGGGGCTGCCTGGGCCGGGTGCGCG
>DASPYH010000398.1:0-5956 GCA_035636875.1 Mycobacteriales bacterium
GACCCGAGGACCCCCGGCAGGCCGCCGTCTACGACGCGCTGACCATCAACGAGAAGGTCCTCGAGGAGGTGTGGACCAGCCCCTCGGTGGACGTCTTCAAGGTGGTGTCGAGCATCGTGGTCAACGCCCTCGACGCGTACGAGGACGACCCTGCCGAGTACGCGGACTGGGTCGCGGTGCACCGCAGCGGCCAGTGCGACTGCCACTGACCGGCAGACCGGGCCTCAGGTCGGGCGCCGCCGCGGCACCGTCACCCCGTTGCGGATCCGCTCCACCCCGGCCGGGCTCGGGCCGGACGGGACCGACACGACCGGCGGGAACGGCTGCCCGCCGTTGTACAGCTCCTCCAGCCGCCGCACCTCGGCCTCAAGACCGCGCCCAGCCAGCTGGGAGACGTTGTACGCCTCGCCGTCGACCGCCATGGTCGCGAAGACCGCGGCCCGGGCCCGGTCGACCAGCTCACGGGAGAGGTAGAAGCTGCGCTGCACCCGGTCCGGGCTCGTGCGGTTGCGGCGGGGTCTCGGCAGCTCCCCGTCGACCGGGCTCGAGGCCATCGGCGCGCACTCCTCCCTGGTCGGGTGCTAGAGCGGCTAGGTCGTACGCCGAAGTCACATTAGACTTTCCACGAACACATGGCAGACACTTACCGTAGTGTAAGGGCCGCGGGGGGTTAGCGCTGAAAGGAGCAAGGGCGTGCAGCAACTAGCCGTCCAGGTCCTGGCCGCAGAGCCGACGATCAACACCACGGGCGTCGTCGCCTGGATAGTCAAGTACATCATCCCGCTGCTGTTCGCCTTCGCCGCCGTCGTGATCATGTCCCGGGCGCATCAGGGCCGGACCAGGGAGAACGCGGTGGTCGCCGTGAACCTGTTCCTCGGCATCATCCTGATCGCCGCGGGAGGCGCCCTCTTCGCCTTCGGTCAGCAACTGGTCAACCTGATCCTCGGCTGACCACGCGCCGGCCAGCGGAGGGAGAAAACCGTGGCGCTGACCGTTCGACCGGACGACGAGGTCTACCAGTTCGACACCGTCTGGCTGGGGCCCGACGAGTACACGTTGCCGATCCAGGCCCGGTACGTGGCCTGGGGCACCTGGCTGGCGTGCTTCCTGGTCGCCGCCGCGGTGCTTATCCCACTCGGCGGCGGCGGCCCGGCCGGCGTGCTGGGCTCGGTGGTGTGGTCGCTCGCCCTCTCGGTCGTTCTCTCCCGCGCGCTCATGCTGGTGGTCGACCACGAGCGGCCGCTGCGGTCCCTGCCGGCGCTGTTCAACGCGGAGGCGCGGGCCGCGGTGGCGGCCCGGCGACGGCGTGAGCGGGCGCTGCTGGTCCGGCCGGCCAGGATCCGGGTGCACGGCACTCCCCAGAAGGTGCTGGCCATCCGGGACCGCGAGCGGCGCAGGGCGCAGCGGCGTGCGGCCGTGCGGCGTATCCCGCTCCCGCAGGCCGCCGAGGACACCGGGCCGGACTCTCGGCCCGGCGTCCCGGTCGGGCCGGCGTGGAGCGGGGCACAGTCCCGCGCGGCCCGTGGGCACGACGGCCGGGCCGGACCGGTCCCGACCGGCCCGGAGCCGGTGCCGGCCTGGAGTGTCCCGGCCGACACGGTCGCGCCACACGGTGGCCGGCGCGCCGACCGGGACGAGCGCGCCAGGTCGGCCCGCGGGCGCGAGGAACACCACGACCGGCAGGCGGCGGTGGAGGCACGGCTTCTGCTCCCCGCGAGGAAGGACCGCTGATGGCCCGCCGCCGCGAGGAGCCCCGCACGGCGCCGCTCGCCCTCGCGCTCCGCGAGATCTCCGGCAACATCACCCTGACCAAGCGCACCGCGTACGCCTGGTACGTGGTGCCCCAGGCCCGCTGGGCGTGGCGCGCGGACGGGGACCGGCGCGGGATGGTCGACGCGGCCGGCATCGCCTACGCCGGGTTCGCCGGGCGGCGCATCCGGCTGCGGGTGACGAGCCGGCCGTACCCGGTGGCGGCCTGGGCCCGGGGGCTGCACGCGCGCACCCCGTCCCCGCTGCCCGGCGCCGAGGACAGCACCTGGTCGGACAACCTGCTCGCGCAGCAGCGCTACCTGCGCACCTCCGCGACCGCGGAGAAAGAGGTCTACCTCGGCGTGGAGATCACCCCGCGGTCCCGGTTCGCCGGGGTCGCGGAGCGGCTGATGGGCAAGGCCGGCAACCACGAGTTGGCGCACCTCGACCGGGAGGTCGAGCTGATCACCGAGGTCGTCGGCTCCCCGGGCATCGGCGGGGCGCCGGCCGACCCGCGCCGGATGGAGTGGCTGCTGCACCGCTCGGTCGGGCTCGGGCTGCCCGCACCCGGCGGGCTGATGTCCCCGCCCGGGCTGTCCGACGAGTGGGAGACGACGGACCTGCACGCGTTCACCGAGGGTGTGGTGGTCCGGCCCACCCCGCTCGGCCGCTGTGTCCAGATGATCGACCGCCGGCCGGACCACGACCCGCTGACCTCGTACGTCGCGGTGGTCACGCTCGGCCGCATGCCCGAGATGATCATCCCCGACCCGCGGGGGCCGTGGCTGTCGGCCACCGACTCCCTGCCGTGGTCGGTCGAGCTCAACGCCTGCGTCGACATCCTGCCCGGGACGGCCACCCGGGGCGGTGTCACCAAGGCGCTGCTGCGCATCCGGGACCAGCAGCGGCAGTACCAGATCCACGACGTGGACGAGCCGGCCGCGCTGACCCGGCAGGCCGACCACGCGCGCCGCATCGAGGACGAGATGAGCCACGGCGACGACCTGGTGTCCACCCGGACCGAGGGGTGGTACCGGCTGGCCGTGTCCGGGCGAACCGAAGCCGAGTGCATGGAGCGGGTCCGCGCGGTCCGCGACCTCTACAAGCGCCGGCACATGGACGCCGTGCTGACCAAGGGCCAGGCCTCGCTGGTGCGGGAGTTCGTGCCGGGCGAGCCGGTGGCGTCCACCGCGTACCGGCGGCGGCTGCCCATGCGCTACTTCGCCGCCGGCCTGCCGCAGGTCTCGACTCGGCTGGGCGACCGCCGGGGGCCGCTGATCGGGATCATCGCCTCGAGCGTGCGCCGGCCGGTCATGTTCGACACCCACTACTCCACCGAGGTGAAGAAGGCCTCCGGCCTGGTGCCGATCGTCGGCCGGCAGGGTGCCGGCAAGTCCGTCCTCGAGGCGGCGATCTGCTACCAGGCGGCCCGGCGGGGGATCCGGACCGTCATGCTCGACCCGTCCGGCCCGCTGGCCGCGCTGTGCGAGATGCCGGAGCTGCGCGAGTTCGCGGAGCACATCGACCTGGCCAAGGCGCCGGCCGGCACGCTGTCGCCGTGGGCGGTGGTGCCCGAGCCGCAGGCTGGCCACTTCGACTCGGCCGAGCAGTACGACGAGGCGGTCGACGAGGCGCGGGCCGAGCGCAAGACGCTGGCGATCGACATCTCCCGGATGCTGCTGCCGGCGCAGATCGACGGCAACCCGCACACCGAGCCGCTGCTGCTGCGGGCGATCCGGGAGGTCGGCGCGGAGCGGGACCGCAACTACTGGGCGGTCATCTGGCGGCTGCGCGAGTACGCCGGGCTGCGCTTCGACGGCTCGCCGATGGACGCGGCCGAGGCGGCCGAGGTGCGGCTGCGGGACGAGGCCGCGGCGATGCACGCACAGACGCTGGCCGACCTGCTCTCGGACACGGCCGAGACCCGGCAGGGCCGGCTGTTCTTCCCCCCGCTGACGGCTCCCGGGCAGGAACTGGCCGAGCGGCAACCGCACACCGAGGCCGTGCTGACGGTGATCACGATGAGCGGCCTGGTGCTGCCGAACCCCACCGTGCCGCGGGAGCACTGGTCGTTCACCGAGCGGATGAGCGTGCCCGCGCTGCACCTCGCCTCCTGGTACGCCACCCGCGCGATCTACGGCCTGCCCCGCCAGGTCCGGAAGGTGCTGGCGCTGGACGAGTGCCACTTCCTGGCGATGTGGCCGGTCGGGCGGGCGCTGTTCCAGCGGGTCGGCCGGGACACCCGCAAGTACAACGTGTGCTGCCTGGCCGCGTCCCAGGACCCGGCGGACACGCTCAACATGGACGTCGCCAACCACGTCGCCGCATCGTTCGTCGGCCGGATCGAGGACGAGCAGGTTGCTGCGGACGCGCTGCGGCTGCTCGGAGTGCCCACCGACGCGGGGTACGAGCACGCCGTCGGCACGCTGTCGCAGCCCGGGCCGGACGGGAGGCCGCCGGACTACCGCGAGTTCGTGTTCCGGGACGCCGACGGGAACGTGGACCGGTTCGTCGCCGACCTGTCGTACAACGCCGGCCTGCTGGCGGTGGTCAACACCGACGCGCGCCCGGACGGGCTCGGCGACGACCTCGCCGAGGTGGACGACTACGCCGACTTCACCGACGACCGGGTTCCCGCGTGAGGGCTCGCCCACGGAGCCCACGCCTGCCCGCCCGAGCCGCCCTATCTGTGCACCGCGAGGCGAAGCAGAGAGGTGGCAACGGCGACGGCAGCACGCCAGCGCCGCACGGCTCGGACCGCACCGGGCGGCCGGGCCGGCCGGCGGGGCGGACCCGGCTGCGGCGGTTGCTCGGGGCCGTGGCGCTGGCCTGCGTGACGCTGGTCGCGATGCCCGGCACGGCCGCCGCCATTCCGGGGGTGGGCGGCTGCACCACGCCGCCTACCCCGGAGTCGCCGCGGCAGGGCATCTCCGGCTTCTTCATCTCCACCCCCGATCCGGTCCCACCGGCCGAGGACCCCTTCGCCGGCGGAGCGAAGACCACCCCGTTCCAGCAGTACGGCCTCGCCGGGCTGTCCTGGTACGCCTACGACCTCGGCTGCGGCGGCGCCGCCCGCGACCCGAGCGGCTCGGTCTCCACCTGGGCCGCCCGGCTGCTGTTCATCCCGGCCAAGGCGACCGTCGCGGCGCTCGCCGGCGTGTCCCAGGCCGCGCTGCATCCCACCTACCTGTCCGCGTTCGACCCGCTGCTGTCCGGCCTCACCGCCACGCTGCGCAAGTCGATCTCCACCCCGATCTTCCCGCTCGCGGTGATGCTGACCGGCCTGCTGCTGATGGCGCAGGCGACCCGGCAGCGGGTGTCGGACTCGACCACCGCGATCGGCTGGTGCCTGCTGGTCACCGTGCTGGCGGCGGCGCTGTTCGCTTGGCCGGTGCGCGCCGCGCACGCCGCCGACACCGTGATCGGCAAGGGCGTCGGAGCGGTCTCCAACGGCATCACCGGCCAGCACGGCGAGCCGGGCGAGCAGGTGGCGAACCTGCTCTACGGACCGTTCCTCTACCGCATGTGGCTGATGGGCGAGTTCTGCGACCCGGACAGCCGCGGCGCCAGCGCGCACGGCAAGGACCTGCTGCAGGCGCAGGCGCTGACCTGGGACGAGAGCCAGCGCGCCCGCACCGACGGCGAGAAGATCACCAGGGAGAAGCAGAAGCGGTTCGACGACGTCGCGGGTCAGGTGAAGAAGGACGACCCGGCGGCGTACGAGTGCGTCGCGGGCCACGGCAGCGCCTCGCTGGAGGCGTCCATCCTGGCCGACGTCGGCGTGCTGCTGATGGCGCCGTTCCTGCTGGTCGGCGGGCTGATCCTGATCGCGGCGTACCTGGTGATCCGGTTTGCGGTGATCTTCGCGCCCGCACTGCTGACCGCGGGCGCGTTCTTCCCGCTGCGCGGCGTCGTGCTCGCCGCCGGCCGGGTGGTGGCCGCCGCGATCCTCAACGGCATCCTGTTCACCCTGTCGGTCCTGCTGGTGATCCGGGTGGACGCGGCGATCCTCGACCCCGCCACCCGGCTGCCGGCCTGGCTGCGGCTGGTGCTGGTCGGCGTCGTCACGGTCGTCATGTGGTACCTGACCCGCCCGTTCCGCAAGCTCACCACGATGGCCACGACCGGGCGGATGGCGTTCGCCTTGGGCGACCGCAGCTGGTACGAGCGTGGCGGGGGCGGCGGGCTGCTCGGCCGGCGCCGCGGG
>DASPYH010000399.1:0-9262 GCA_035636875.1 Mycobacteriales bacterium
CCGGAGCGGCTCGGCTACAGCTGGCTGGAGTTCGGGCGGCTGCGCGACGACGGCGTCGCCGAGTTCCGGACGGTCGGCTGCGGGCTGAAGGCGGTCACGGGTAGGGGGATCGCCCGGCACTGGTTCTTCATGACCCGCCAGCGGGTCGGCGTCGAGCTGTCGCTTGTGGACGCGACCGGGACAGCGCTGTCCCGGGACCGGCTGCCCGAGGCGCTCGGCGAATACGGCGCCGTGTACGACAAGGCGGCCGGCTACCGCCGGGCCGTCGACGAGGCGCTGTTCGGGCTGGGCGAGCAACGCTACGGCGCGCTGGTGGACCTGCTCGTCAAGCTGCGCCAGCCGCAGCTGTCCAAGCGCCCCAGCGAGAAGGCGCTGTCCGACGCGCTCACCGAGGCGCTCCCGCCGCTGGACCAGGCGGTCGTCGCGGACGTCGCCGAGGCGTTTCGAAGCCTGGAGGAGGACCGGGACGCGCTCGGCGCGATGGACGAGGCCCGGCGGGCGGCAGAGTCCTTCCTCGGGCACTACCGCCGGTACGCGCGGATCGCCTCCCGCCGGCGGGCGGCGCTGCCCCGCAAGGCCCAGTCGGCGTACGAGACGGTCAACCGGGACCTTGCCGACGCGGACGCGGCGTTCGTGGCGGCGGAGGCGGCGCTCGCCGCGGCCGAGGCCGCGCTGGTCGAGCTGGATCGGGAGCGGTCCCGGCTGGAGGCCCGCGAGGACGCCTTGCGGACCGGGAAGGAGGCGCAGGACGCCCGGCGGCTGGAGGACGCCGCGGAGCAGGCGGTCCGGGCTGCCGCCGAAGCCCGGCGGGCCGCGGCCGACCGGGACACGGCTGCCCGTCGGCTGGCCAGCCGCGAGGCCAGAGCGGCGCAGGCGGCGGAGCGCTCGCGTGTCGCTTCGGCGGCGGCTGCGGGCGCGCGGCAGTCGGCTGTGGACACCGCGACCTCCGCCGGGATCGGCCGGCAGTACGCGGCCGAGGTCGAGGACTCTCTCACCGCCGACCCGGTGGGCCCATCCACGGTGGACGATCGGCTGCGGGCCCTTGCCGGGCAGATCGCGGAGAGGCAGGAGCGTGCCGTCGCCCATGTCCGGCGCCTGATCGCCGCTGTCGAGCAGGCGTTCCGTGCTCTGGCAGAGGCGAGGAGCCGGCTCGACGACCTGGAGTCGCAGGTCGCCGAGAATGCCGACCGGTGCCGGGACGCGGAGCGGGCGGTGGCCGAGCGGGCGGCGGAGCACGTGGCGGCGGTTCGCGCCCATCTCGAGGCGAGCGTGGAGGCCGGGGTCGGCGACCCGGCGGCGCTGCTCGCCGCGCTCGAGCTGTGGGTGGAGACCCTGGACGGGCCGAGCCCGGCCCGCGCGGGCATCGAGGCGGCGGGGCGGTCCGCCTCGGACGAGCTCGCCCGCCTCGGCGCCGTTCTCGACCAGCGACGGGACCTTGCGAGCGAGCGCCGCGCTGTCCTGCTCGCGGAGATCGACCGGCTGGAGGCCGGCGAGCACACCGCGCCGCCCACGTCGCACACGAGGGATCGTGACGAGCGGGCCGGCTGCCCCGGTGCCCCGCTGTGGCAACTGGTCGACTTCGCGGACCAGGTGGGTCCCGCGGAGCGGGCTGGGATCGAGGCGGCGCTGGAGGCGGCCGGAATCCTGGATGCCTGGGTGACCCCGACCGGCGAGCTGCTCGCCGCCGGCACCGATGACGTCGTCGTGCGTGCCCTTCCCGCCGACCGGCGGCCTGCCCTCGGTCTCGACCGGATGCTGCGCCCGGCTGTCGACCGTGCTGACCCTGAGGCCGACGCGGTAGCGGACGACACGCTCTCCGCAGTCCTGCTGTCCATCGGCCTCGACGGGGCCGGCGAGACCTGGGTCGGCGCCGACGGCCGGTTCCGGGTCGGTGTGCTGCACGGCTCGTGGCGCAAGTCAGCGGCGGAGTACGTCGGCCGGGGTGCCCGGGAGGCCGCCCGCCGGGCCAGGCTCGCCCAGCTGCGTATGGAGCTGTCCACTGCGGACGACGAGCTGGCCGCCATCGCCGCCGGGGCCGAGCGGCTCGTGGCCCGGCGAAGCGCCCTGGCGGCCGAGCTGGCCGGCATTCCCGAGGACGAGGAGCTTCGCCGCGCGCACGCGACGGTGACCGCGCTGGCCGCTGAGCGCGGCCGGCTCGACAGCCGTGCCGGGCAGGCTCGGCGAGCGGTGGCGGAGGTGGATGCGGAGGCGGACGCGGCTCGGCAGGCGCTCGCCGGCGGAGCGGCAGAGCTCGGCCTGCCCGCCGACCCGGACGACCTCGCCCGGGTCGGCGAGGCGCTCGCCCGCTACCGGGTCGCGCTTGCCGAGCTCTGGCCGGCCCTGCGGGCGGCCGTCGAGGCCGCGCGACAGGATGCCGACGCGGGTGACGAGGTGGATCTTGCCACCCGCGAGCACACCTCCCGGCTGGAGAGCGCGGACCAGGCCCGGCAGCGCGCCGCCGACGACGCGGAGCGACACCGCACGCTGGCCGAGACGGTGGGCGCGGCGGTGGCGGAGCTGCAGTGGTGGCTTGCCGAGGTGTCCGAGCACCTGGACCGCAACCAGAGCGCCCGCAAGCGGGTGGATGCCGAGCGGATGGCCGCCTCGAACGAGCGGGGCAAGGCGGAAGGCCGGCGGCAGGCGCTGGTCGCCAGCCTGGAGGCGGCAACCGGGGAGCGGGCCGCGGCCGCCGAGGCGATGCGTCGCTTCGCGGCGACCGGGCTGCTCGACGTCGCGCTGCCCGGGATGGAGCTGCCCGGGCCGGACGAGCCGTGGGCGCCGGACCCGACGGTCCGGCTGGCCCGACAGGTGGACCGCGAGCTGGACGGGGTGCCAGAGGACGACCCGACCTGGGACCGGGTGCAGCGGCGGGTGACCGACGAGCTGAAGGCGCTGACCGACACGCTGGCCCGGCAAGGCAACGCCGCGTCGGCACAACTGCTGGAGGACGGCATCGTCGTCGAGGTCGTGTTCCGCGGCCGACCGGCCACGGTCCCCGAGTTGGCGTACGCCCTCGAGACGGAGGTGGCCGACCGCAAGCGCCTCCTGGACGAGCGGGAACGCGAGATCCTGGAGAACCACCTGGTCAACGAAGTCGCCAGCACGCTGCAGGAGCTGATCTCGGCGGCGGAGGCGCAGGTTGCCCGGATGAACCTGGAGCTGTCCGAGCGGCCGACCAGCACCGGGATGCGGCTGCGGCTGCTGTGGCAGCCACGGGAGGACGGGCCGGCCGGGCTGGCGGCGGCGCGCGAGCGGCTGCTGCGGCAGACCTCCGACGCCTGGTCGGCCGAGGACCGCTCGGCCGTGGGCGAGTTCCTGCAGGCCCGTATCGCCGAGGTCCGCTCGCGCGACGCCACCGGGACGTGGCTGGAGCACCTGACCGAGGCGCTTGACTACCGCGGCTGGAACCGGTTCGTGATCCAGCGGCACCAGAACGGCCAGTGGCGCTCAGCCACCGGACCCGCGTCGGGCGGGGAGCGGGTGCTGGCGGCGAGCGTCCCGCTCTTCGCGGCCGCGTCGGCGCACTACGCGTCCGCCGGCAACCCGCACGCACCGCGGCTGGTGACCCTGGACGAGGCCTTCGCCGGGGTGGACGACAACGCGCGCGCCACCTACCTCGGGCTGCTGGCCGCGTTCGACCTCGACGTCGTGATGACGAGCGAGCGGGAATGGGGCTGCTATCCGGAGGTGCCCGGCCTCGCCATCGCCCAACTCGCGCGAACCGACGGCGTCGCCGCGGTGCTGGTGACCAACTGGGAATGGGATGGGACGACGCGCACCGTGCGGGATCGGCCGCTGTCCCGGGTCGGCTCCGGGCCGGCCGCGAGCACCGCCGATGGGTCGCAACCGGACCTGTGGTCGTCAGGAGCGGGCGGTGGAGGCTGATCGCGACCGGCTCGTACGGCTGCTCGGAGGCGACGATCTCGGCTGGCTGGTCGAGCGGGTCCGGTGGCGGCTCGAGCGCGGCCGCCCGCTCGACGGCTCGGTAACCCTGGTCGGCGCGACGGCCGAGCAGCGGGCGGCGGTTCACCGGCTGCTCGGTCGCAAGCCGCGTCCCGGGATCGCGCTGACCGTGCCGCTGGCAGCGGTGGACGAGGTGCTGCGCCGCTCCGGCGCCTGCGCCGGCGGGCTTGCGGCGGCCGTACGCACGCTGACCGGCGAGGTGACGGACCGGGCCGCTGCGGCCGCGGCGTCCGAACGCGACTGGAGGCAGGCGGTGGCCCCGCTCGACGGTGTGGTGGCAGCACATCCTGAGCTGACCGGCTGGCGGGACCAACTGCTGGCCGGTGGCCTGCTGCGCCGGCTGGCGCGGACGCCGGACGGGGCTGCGCTGCTCACCGCCCGGCTCGCCGCGGTGGTCAGTTACCTGCCGGCCGGCGGCGAGCCGTTCGGCCGCTTCGCGGCCGCCGTGACCGGTGACCCGCACGCGCTGGACGACGACCGTCCACTCGCGACGCTCGCGCTCGGGGCGGCCCAGGCGCTGACCAGCCTGCCAGCCGGAACCGGCGCGGAGTGGCGTCGCGAGGTGTGGGCGTCGGTCGGCGTGCTGCGCGACGACCTGTCCAGCACCGTGCTCGCCCTCGGGCTGCCCGGCGACCCGGCGACCGCCACCGGGCGGGCGCTGGGTGCGTGGCGGGAAGCGGGACAGCCGGCCGTGCTGACGCTTCGCCAGCTCGTCCGCGACCCTCCGCGCGCATCGCTCTCGGACACGGTCGTGTCGGTGTGCGAGAACCCAGTGGTCGTGTCGACGGCGGCCGACCGGCTTGGCTCGGACTGCACACCTCTGGTCTGCACGAGCGGGCAACCCGGGACAGCTGTGATCCAGTTGCTGCGCCTCGCCGTTGCCGCCGGGGCGACGCTGCGCTACCACGGTGACTTCGACTGGGGCGGCCTGCGGATCGGCAACGTCCTGGTCGACCGGCTGCCCGCGTGGCCGTGGCGGTACGACGCTGTGGCCTATCGCCGCCTGGTTGCGGCGGGGCTTGGTCGTGAGCTCGCCGGCGAGCCGGTCACGGCCGGCTGGGACCCGGAGCTGACCCGGGAGATGACCCGGTCACGTCGGCGGATCGACGAGGAACTGGTGCTGGACGACCTCCTCGCCGACCTGGCCACGGCCGGCTCACCCCGGCGGTCGTCGCCTGCGTCGGACAGCGCATGAGGTCGGGCGCCGAGCGACGACGGCACCCTAAGACCGCATCCTGGCGTCATCGTCCATGAGCCAAGGGCCGAGCGGAGACGCATGATCACGACCGTCGCGATCCGTCGGTCCGCTGATGAACGGCCGTCACTTTCAGGGCCGCAGGTAGCGGAGGACGGCGAGCACCCGGCGGTTGTCGCCCTCGGAGGGCGGCAGCTCCAGCTTGCCGAAGATGCTGGCCACGTGCTTCTCGACGACGCCGGCGGTGACGACGAGCGCGCCGGCGATGCCCGCGTTGGACCGGCCCTCGGCCATCAGGGTGAGCACGTCGCGCTCGCGGGGGGTCAGCGCGGCCAGGCCGTCGGGGTGGCGGCTGGCGCGCAGGAGTTGGCCGACGACCTCGGGGTCGAGCGCGGTGCCGCCGGCGGCCACCCGGGCCAGCGCGTCGACGAACTCGGCCACGTCGGCGACCCTGTCCTTGAGCAGGTAGCCGACGCCACCGGCGTTTTCCTCCAGCAGTTGGGCCGCGTACCTGGTCTCGATGTACTGGGAGAACACCAGCACTCCGGTGCCCGGGTGGTCACGGCGGAGCTCGAGGGCGGCGCGCAGCCCCTCGTCGGTGTGGGTCGGCGGCATCCGGATGTCCACCACGGCGGCGTCAGGGCGGTGTTCGGCCACGGCGGCGAGCAACGCTTCGGCGTCGGCCACGGCGGCCGGCACCTGGTGGCCGCGGTCGGTCAGCAGCCGGATGAGCCCTTCCCGCATCACGGCGGCGTCCTCGGCGATCACGACGCGCATCGGGCGCCTTCAGGCCCGCAGCGGCAGCTCGACGGTGATCCGCGTCGGCCCGCCGGGCGGACTCGCGACATCCAGCCGGCCGTCCACGGTGCTGACCCGGTGCGCCAGCCCGGACAGGCCGCTGCCGCGGTCCGGGTCGGCCCCGCCGGCGCCGTCGTCGGTGACGGTGAGCAGCAGCACTGCTTCTCGGCTGGCCACTCCGATCGTGATCTTGTTCGCATGGCTGTGTTTGGCCGCGTTGGCGAGCAGCTCGGCGGCGCAGAAGTAGGCGATCGTCTCGATCGCCGGGGTGGGCCTGACCGGGACGTCGGTGGTCAGCTCCACCGGGATGGCGCTGCCGGCGGCGAGGGTGGCCAGCGCGTCGGCCAGTCCGTTGTCGAGCACTGGCGGGTGGATGCCCCGGGCCAGATCACGCAGTTCGATGAGGGCGCCCTTGGCGCCGTGGTGCGCGGCGTCGACCAGGTGCCGGGCTTGCCGGAGATCCAGCGGGTCGCCGTCGTCGCCGAGTTTCTCCTTGGCCATCCCGAGGTTCATCGCGAGCGCGGCCAACCGCACCTGCGCGCCGTCGTGCAGGTCGCGTTCGACCTGCCGCAGCAGCGCGGCGGAGTCGTCGACCGCTCGCGCCCGGGTGGCCTCGAGGTCGCGTACACGCTGGGCGAGCCTGCCCGGGCCGAGCAGGCCGCGGATGAGCCAGCGGTCGGCCGAGACCGCCGCCCTGCTCACCCAGGGCGCCACGAGCACCATCGCCGCGCCCACCGCGACCGCGAGGAAGGTGCCGGGAAACGTGCCGACGTGCAGGACCCGGCCCGGGAACGGGGTGAGAGCGAGCACCGGACGCAACTGCACCTCCGGCGGATGGTTGCGGAACATCCCCCACCAGAACGGGTAGGTCAGGTTGATCACCCCGGCGGCCAGGAAGACGGCGTAGAGCTCGAACACCGCCACCGGCAGCTTCAGCAGCAGGTACGCCATCGCCCGCCAGCCGGCAGCGTCGCGCAGCCCCGCGCCCAGGCGTCCGACGAGGCTCCGACCAGGCCGGACCGGCGGTGGCGCCGGGACCGTGTCGCCGAGCAGCCGCGCCGCCAGACGCCGGTGAGCGGCACCGAGCCGCCGTGCACAGGGAGCCGCCAGGACCAGCAGCAGTGCCACGGCGATCGTGCCGGCGGCCGCGGCGGCGATCGACACCGGCGGCAGCGAACCGCCGTGTGCCTGCCCCAGCATCACGCTGAGCCAGGCGAGTCCGAACACGACCGCCGGCACGCCGAGGAGGCACAACCAGAGCTGAACGCCGCCGACGAGGCAGAACAGGAGCTCGTGGCGGGCCCGGCGGCCGAACGGCTCGCGCAGCGCCGCCCCGACGAGCGCGGCGAATGGTGCGCCGCCCCCGCTGGGCAGCGGCGAGCCCGTCGTCACCGTGGTCACCCGACCGGTGCTGCCCATGCGCTCAGTGTCCCGCTCAGGCGTCCCGCCGGACGAGCACCAACCCCCCGGCCGCGAGGGCGACCGCGGCGTACAGGCACATCATCGCGAACCCGGTCCAGGCCGACAGCGACCCCGCCACCGGCTTGACCGCGCCGACCGAGTTCTCGTCGATGAACATCGGCACGTACTTACCGACAGTGTTCAACGCCGACTCGCCGGAAGCCGAGAGGATGATCATGGGCGCGACGAACAGTCCACCGATGAAGGTCGCGACGGCGCCGGCGGTGTGCCGGATGATCGCGCCGAGACCGAGGCCGATGAGTCCGAGCAGAGCCAGGAACGCGCCGGTGAGCAGCACCGCGCGCAGCACGCCGGGCTGGCCGAGGCTGGCATGCGGGGCAGCGCTGGTCAGCACCGCCTCGCCGGCCAGGAAGTTGGCGAAGACGACGATCTCACCCACCACCAGCGCCACCGCGCCGAAGACCGCCGCCTTGGCGGCCAGCACCAGCGGCCGGTTCGGCACCGCGGCGAGCGTGGCCCGGATCATGCCGGAGGAGTACTCGCCGGTCATCACCAGCACGCCGAGCACACCCATCCCGAGCATGCCGACGAGCGTGCCGGAGAACCCCATGTTCGTCGGGTCGAAGGATGCTTTCCGGGCCGCGGTCATCCGGGCGAAGTGCGCCGGCTGGTACGAGGCCAGCACGGCAACGCCCATCCCGACCGTCCCGGCGACGATGACCAGCAGCGCCCAGGTGGTCGAACGGAGGCTGCGCAGCTTTGTCCACTCCATCCGCGCCACGTGAACGAACCGGTAATGGCCGCGGGGCATCCGGGCAACTGCTATGGCCGTCACGGCATCCTCGCCTTCGATTCAGGGGCCGGTTCTTGCTGACGACCGCCGCGCGGCCGGTACGGTGCCGGCGCCTCCCGGTACTCGGCGCTGCCGGAGGTCAACTCCAGGAACGCCTCCTCCAGCGAGGTCGACCGGGCGGACAGTTCCGCGACCGACGCCTGCGCGAGCAGCCGTCCGCGGCCGATCACGACCAGCCGCTCGGCCATCAGCGCCATCTCGCTGATCAGGTGGCTGGAGACGAACACGACACGGCCCTGCGCGGCCAGCGACGTCAGCAGGGTGCGGATCCAACGGATCCCTTCCGGGTCCAGGCCGTTGACCGGCTCGTCCAGCAACAGCACCCCCGGGTCGCCCAGCAGCGCGGCGGCTATGCCCAGCCTTTGCGCCATGCCGAGCGAGAACGTCCCCGCCCGCCGGCCAGCCGCGTCGGCAAGCCCGACGACACCGAGCACCTCCTCCACCCGCGATCGCGGAATGTCGTTGCTTGCGGCGAGCGCCGTCAGGTGGGCGCGGGCGCTGCGGCCGGGGTGGAACGCCTTCGCCTCGAGCAGCGCGCCGACCTCGCGCAGCGGCCACCGCAGCGTGCGGTAGGAGCGGCCGTCGATCCGTACCTGCCCGCCGTCCGGCGCGTCCAGGCCCAAGATCATGCGCATGGTGGTGGACTTGCCCGAGCCGTTCGGGCCGAGAAAGCCCGTCACCGTGCCCGGTCGCACGCCGAAACTCAGCTCGTCGACGGCGAGGGTCGAACCGTAGCGTTTGGTCAGGCGACGCGCCTCGATCATGTGTGGCCTCCCTCCGGCCCGGGGCCGGGGCTCACCGGGTACATCCATCGGGAAGTCACGCTATGGAGCGGGCCTGCCGCCCGGAACGCGGCTATCACCCGTCCTCGCACCGGGGATTTCCCCCATCCCGGCCCGCACGCCGACGACTGGCGATGCCGCTCTGACCGCTCCCGGACGCGAGGACCGGGCGGAGGCCAGCCCGGCTCGCTTCGTCAACCTGCTGGGCGGAGTGACTGCCTGCTGTCGGGGACGCCGACGCGCGGCTTC
>DASPYH010000400.1:0-5598 GCA_035636875.1 Mycobacteriales bacterium
TCGCGGTCGGCGACGAGGTGATCGGCCGCGTGGTGGCGTTCCGGGACATCACCGAGCCCAGCACGGACGATCGGACGGACACTGGCGCCACGAGCTCCGGCTGGGAGGGAGCGACCGCGGACGACGACAGCGCGGCGAGTCCGACCAGCAGGTAGCCGCAGATCCAGCCCAGGTCGGCCAGAGTGCCGACGCTGAATGACCCTCTCGCTACGAGTGCGGCGTACGCCGTATCGGCGACGGCGTAGCTGATCAGGCCGACGGCCAGCAGCATGAGGTAGAGCGGCGGCCGGGACCGGGTGCGGACGATCAGCAGGATGGCGAGCGTCACCAGCACGATGTCCGCCAGCGGGTAGGTGAGGAACACCGACTTCGCCAGCCAGCTCCCGGTCGCCGCCGCGAGCAGGTCCCGGAGCACAAGGGCCGTGCTGATGAACAGCACGGACCCCGCCACGATGAGACCATCAAGCAGGGTCCGGACACGCAAGCTCCTGCGCCCGCGGGGGGTCGGAAAGCAGAGCAGGGCGGTGGCCGCCAGCGGCAGCGCGGCGAGGTAGAAGGCGTCGGACATCGACGGGTACGGCTGTGCGGCCGCGAAGAACTGGTAGTAGAACCACCAGACGTTCCCGGCGAACCAGCATGCGGCCGTACCCGCCAGCAGGAGCCACGACCGCCGCAGCGGGCCACCGCTGCGGCGGGCGGCGGCCGCGCACGCGACAGACGCGAACAGCGAGCTGACGAGGAAGCCGGCGTCGCTGGCGAGCTGTCCGACGTGGTCGCCGGAGCCGTCCGAGGCGAGCACGACCAGCAGCACCGCCACGAAGGAACCCGCCGCCAGCACGGCGAGCGTGAACCACCGACTCCCCCGCATCCGTCCCCCGCTCGCAACCTGCGTACTCTCCGCAATGATACCTTACGGTGAGTAGTCAGCGGTCACCCTGAGACCGATGCCGGCGGCGGAACTCGCCTGCCGGGGATGCGGCCGCGAAGGTTCCGCGGCGCCTGCGGGGCATTGCTGGCCGCAGGCGGCGCGAATGGTCTGGACGTCGGGGGGGACCGGGCGGTCGGCGGCCCCGACGGCGGCGGCCCGGTGACTCAGTCCTGGCCGGGCGTGGACTTCGCGATCTGCATGAGGAACTCGACGTTCGTCCGGCTCTGCTTGATGCGGTCCAACAGCAGGTCGATCGCTTGCTGCGGGTCGAGCGCGTTGAGCACCCGGCGCAGCTTGTGCACGATGACCAGCTCCTCGGGCGCCAGCAGGATCTCCTCCTTCCGGGTGCCGGAGGCGATCACGTCGACCGCCGGGAAGACCCGCTTGTCGGCGATCTTGCGGGAGAGCACGAGCTCGGCGTTGCCGGTGCCCTTGAACTCCTCGAAGATCACCGTGTCCATCGTGGACCCGGTCTCGATCAGCGCGGTGGCGAAGATCGTCAGCGAGCCGCCGTGCTCGATGTTGCGCGCCGCGCCGAGGAAGCGCTTCGGCGGGTAGAGCGCCGTGGAGTCGACGCCGCCGGACAGGATCCGGCCCGACGCCGGCGCGGCCAGGTTGTACGCGCGGCCCAGGCGGGTGATCGAGTCGAGCAGCACGACCACGTCGTGGCCCAGCTCGACCAGCCGCTTCGCCCGCTCGATGGACAGCTCCGCGACGGTGGTGTGGTCCGACGGGGGCCGGTCGAACGTGCTCGCGATGACCTCGCCCTTCACCGACCGCTGCATGTCGGTGACCTCCTCCGGCCGCTCGTCGACGAGCACGACCATGAGGTGGGTCTCCGGGTTGTTGGTGGTGATCGCGTTGGCGATCGCCTGCAGGATCATCGTCTTGCCGGCCTTCGGCGGGCTGACGATGAGGGCGCGCTGGCCCTTGCCGACCGGCATGACCAGGTCGATCACCCGCGAGGTGAGCATGTGCGACTCGGTCTCCAGCCGCAGCCGGTCCTGCGGGTAGAGCGGGGTCAGCTTGGTGAACTCCGGCCGGCTCTTCGCCTGCTCCGGGTCGCTGCCATTGACCATGTCGAGCCGGACCAGCGCGTTGTACTTGTCCCGGCGCTCGCCGTCGCGGGGCTGCCGGACCGCGCCGGTGAGCGCGTCGCCGCGGCGCAGCCCGTACCGGCGGACCTGGGCGAGCGAGACGTACACGTCGTTCGGCCCGGTCAGGTAACCCGAGGTCCGGACGAACGCGTAGTTGTCCAGGATGTCGAGGATGCCGGCGACCGGCAGCAGCACGTCGTCCTCGCCGATGACCGGCTCGCCCTGCTCGGAGCCGAAGCGGTCGCGGTTGCGGCGGTTGCGGTCGCGGAACCGGCCGCGCCGCCGCCCTCCCCCGCGGGCGTCGAAGTCGTCGTCGTCGTCGCGCTGGTTGCCGCCGGCCGAGCCGCCCTGGCGGTCGCCCTGCGCGGCACGGTCGTTTCGCTCGCCGCCCTGCGCCGGGCGGTCGCCGCGCTCGCGGCGCTGACCGCCCTGGCCGCCCTGACCGGGCTGGCCACCCTGGCCGGGCTGGCCGTCGCGGTCGTCCCGCGACCGCTCGCCCCGGTCCTGCCGGTCCTGCCGGTCCTGACCGCCGCGGGCGGCGCGGTCCTGGTCACGGTCGCGGCGCTGGCCGCGCTCGCCGTCGCCGCGGTCGCGCTCCGGGCGATCGAGGACGGCGGCCTGGGTGGCGGACTCGCCGCGCTCGGGGTCGGACCGCTCCGGGCGGTCCCGGCGCTGGCCGTCGCCGTCGCCGCGGTCCGGACGGTCCAGCACGGCGGTCGGCGTGCTGCCGTCGCCGCGGTCGGGGCGGTCGGTGACCGATGCCGCGGGCCCGAGGGTCGCCGAGTCGGCACCGGGGCTGCCGGCCGGGCGGCTGGCGCCGCGCCGCTGCCGGGGAAGGCGTCCCGCCACCGGATCGGCGGTCGGCTCCGCGGCGTCCGGCCGGCCGCCGGAGAGCAAGCCCTGAGCGGCGGGCACGTCGACCGCCGTGGCGACCGCGCCTGGGGTGCGGGTCGTCTCGCCGGGCGAGGTCAGCGGAAGCTGACCCTCCGGGGTGGGCGGCCCGGAACTGGTGGATGTGGAGGTGATGTCATTCCGGCCCTGCCGCGCCTGGATGGCGGTGACCAGCTCGCCCTTGCGCATCCGGGCGGTCCCGGTGATGCCCAACTGGGTGGCGAGGGTCTGCAACTCGGGCAGCAGCATGCCGGACAGGCCGGCGGCGCGACGGCGCGGCCGGGCCTCGGTGGTCGGCGCGCCCTGGCCTGCGTCGCTGGCCAGGTTGTCCGTGGTGTCGCTCACGGTGGTTGTCCCTTCGGGGTCGGCCGGTGTCGAACGCGGCCGGGGTCAAGCGACCGGCCGGAGCGGCCGGTGACGGTCCGCCTCGCGGCGGACGGGTGGTGGCAGCCCTACGGGAGCACCTCGGAGAACCTTTCCGGCTCCTTGGAGAACGGGAGCAGCGAGGCCTCGTACGGAACATCGTTTGCAGAATTGATGCACCGGCGACCCCGCCGAGAGCGCACCCTCGGGCGGCTGGTCTGAAGCCTAGACGCTGGGCTGCCACCGCGGCAACAACTCCGGCAAGCGGCGTGTTCCCCGCTCGCGCTCGCGACCACTCAGCCGGCCAGCGGGAGGAGTGCGGCGCCGGTGGGATCCACGGCCAGCACCTCCACCGACCAGCCCCGCGGCGCGTAGGCGTCGAGGTCCACGTCCGCGGCGGCGAAGGCGAGCACGGTCGGTCCGGCGCCGGAGATGACCGCGGGCACCCCGGCGGAGCGCAGCGCCTCGACCAGGCCGGCGCTTCGCGGCAGCGCGGGTGCCCGGTAGGGCTGGTGCAGCCGGTCCTCCGTCGCCGGTAGCAGCAGGCCGGGGTCGGCGGCGAGGGCGTGGACGAGCAGCGCGGCTCGCCCGGCGTTGCGGGCGGCGTCCTGGTGCGGCACCGACCCGGGAAGCAGCCGGCGCGCCCGGGCCGTCGAGGAGGTCGCGGCGGGAACGAACGCGACCGGCCGCAACTCGATGGAGAGGGGCAGCCGGACCGCGCGGGTGCGCATGTCGCCCCCGGAGGGGCCGCTGTCCGCGGTGCCCTGGGGGCCCGGGCTGCGCTCGGTCCAGGCCAGCGTCAGGCCGCCGAGCAGGCACGCTGCCACGTTGTCGGGGTGGCCCTCGATCGCGGCGGCGAGCGCGAGCAGCGCCTCGTCGTCGAGCGCGTCCTCGCCGCCGAGCACCAGCGCGCGGGCGGCGACCAGGCCGGCGACGATCGCGGCGGCCGAGGACCCGAGGCCGCGGCTGTGCGGGATGCGGTTGGCGCACACCACCTCGAGCCCGCGCGGCTGGCCGCCGAGCGCGTCGAAGCCGGCGTGCAGCGCGCGGACGACGAGGTGCCGCTTCGTGCGGGGCACGCTGTCCGCGCCCTCCCCGGCCACGTCCACGTACAGGCCCTCGTCGGCGACCCTGACAACGACGTCGTCGTGGAGCGCGAGCGCCAGGCCGAGCGCGTCGAAGCCGGGCCCGAGGTTCGCGCTGGTGGCGGGCACGCGGACTCGCACCGGTGCGGCCCGGAACGCAGCCCGGGACCCACGCGACGCCCCCCTGCCCACGGCCGGCAGGCTACCCGCCCGGCAGGTCGAGGGCGGTCGCCGCGGCGGCGGCGTCGACCGGGACCGTCATGGGTGCCGGCGCGCCGGCGATCGCCCAGTCCGGGTCCTTCAGGCCGTTGCCCGTCAGCGTGCACACCGCCGCCGACCCGCGCCGCACCCGCCCGTCGGCGGCCGCCGCGAGCAACCCCGCGACCCCGGCGGCGGACGCCGGCTCGACGAAGACGCCCTCGCAGCGGGCGAGCAGCCGGTACGCGGCGAGGATCTCCCGGTCGGTCACCGCGGCGATCAGGCCGCCGGACTCGTCGCGGGCCGCCACCGCGGCGGTCCACGACGCGGGGTTGCCGATCCGGATCGCGGTGGCGATCGTCACCGGCCTGGCCACCGGCTGCCCGGTCACGATCGGCGCGGCGCCGGCGGCCTGGAATCCGAGCATCCGCGGCAGCCCGCGGTCGTACTCCCGGTAGCCCCGCCAGTACGCGGCGATGTTGCCGGCGTTGCCGACCGGCAGGCAGTGCACGTCCGGCGCCCGGCCGAGCGCGTCGCAGACCTCGAACGCGGCGGTTTTCTGGCCCTCGATCCGGTCCGGGTTCACCGAGTTGACCAGCGCCACCGGGTGGCGTTCCGACAGGTCCCGGGCGAGCGCCAGGCAGTCGTCGAAGCCACCGTCGACCTGCAGCAGCCGCGCGCCGTGCACCAGCGCCTGGGCCAGCTTGCCCAGCGCGATCTTGCCCCGGGGCACGAGCACGGCACAGGTCAGCCCGGCGCGGATCGCGTACGCGGCGGCGCTGGCGCTGGTGTTCCCGGTGCTCGCGCAGATCACCGCACGGCTGCCGCGCGCGGCGGCCTGGGTGATCGCCACGGTCATGCCGCGGTCCTTGAACGAACCGGTCGGGTTCGCGCCCTCGACCTTGAGCCAGACCTCGCAGCCGGTGCGCCGGGACAGCTCGGGCGCGGGCAGCAGCGGGGTGTCCCCCTCCAGCAGGGTGACGACCGGCGTGCCGGGCGCCACCGGAAGCCGGTCCCGGTACGCCTCGCCGACGCC
>DASPYH010000401.1:0-3566 GCA_035636875.1 Mycobacteriales bacterium
GACGAGCTGCGGAAGGCGGGGATCTCGCCGTCACCCGGTTCGGCCGGGGCACCGCCCGGACCGGGCGACCTTGCCGAGGCGATGCGGCGGGTCTGCCGGCGGCTGCGCGGGGCGTTCACGCTGGTCGCGGTGCACCGCGACCGGCCCGACCAGGTGGTCGGCGCCCGGCGCAACTCGCCGCTGGTGCTCGGCGTCGGTGCCGGGGAGATGTTCCTGGCCAGCGACGTGGCGGCGTTCGTGGCGCACACCAGGCAGGCGGTAGAGCTCGGCCAGGACCAGGTGGTCGAGCTGACCCGGGACGGCTACCGCGTCACCGACTTCGCCGGGGAGCCGGTCGAGGTGAAGCCGTTCGACATCTCGTGGGACCTGGCGGCCGCGGAGAAGGGCGGCCATCCCTACTTCATGCTCAAGGAGATCGACGAGCAGCCGGCAGCGGTCGCCGACAGCCTGCTCGGCCACTTCGCCGACGGGCGGGTCGTGCTCGACGAGCAGCGGCTGGATCCGCAGGAGCTGCGCGAGGTGGACAAGGTCTTCGTGATCGCCTGCGGCACGGCTTACCACGCCGGGCTGATCGCGAAATACGTGATCGAGCACTGGACCCGGGTGCCCGTCGAGGTCGAGATGGCATCGGAGTTCCGCTACCGGGACCCGGTGCTCGACCGCGACACCCTGGTGGTCGCCATCTCGCAGAGCGGCGAGACCGCCGACACACTGGAGGCGGTCAGGCACGCGCGCGAGCAGAAGGCGCGGGTGCTGGCGATCTGCAACACCAACGGCGCGCAGATCCCGCGCGAGTCCGACGCGGTGCTCTACACCAGGGCCGGGCCGGAGATCGGGGTCGCGGCGACCAAGACGTTCCTCACCCAGATCGTCGCCACCCAGCTCGTCGGGCTGGCTCTCGCGCAGGCCAAGGGGACCAAGTACGGCGACGAGGTGGCGCGGGAGTTCGCCGCGCTGGAGGCGATGCCGGAGCTGATCCGGCGGACCCTCGACGTGGTCGAGCCGGTGCGCGAGCTGGCCCGGGAGATCGCCGGGTCGAAGGCGGTCCTGTTCCTCGGCCGCCACGTCGGCTACCCGGTGGCGCTGGAGGGCGCGCTCAAGCTCAAGGAGCTGGCGTACATGCACGCCGAGGGCTTCCCGGCCGGCGAGCTCAAGCACGGCCCGATCGCGCTGATCGAGGACGGGCTGCCGGTGGTGGTGGTGATGCCATCGCCGCAGGGTCGGCCGGTGTTGCACTCGAAGCTGCTGAGCAACATCCAGGAGATCCGAGCTCGCGGGGCCCGCACTGTCGTGGTCGCCGAGGCCGGTGACGACGCGGTCCGGCCGTTCGCGCACCATCTGGTGGAGGTGCCCGCGACCCCGACGCTGCTCAGCCCGCTGGTGACCACGGTGCCGCTGCAGGTCCTCGCCGCCGAGATCGCGCAGGCCCGCGGGTACGACGTGGACAAGCCGCGAAACCTCGCGAAGTCGGTGACCGTGGAGTAGGCGACGACTCCTCGTAGTCATGTAATGTCAGAGTGTGCACGGGGGGAACGGGGCACCGGTAGACCGGGCTGCCCCGACGTACGTCGCGGGTCACCGAGGGCTGGTGGGATCGGCGCTGTGGCGGCACCTGACCGAGTCCGGCTTCAGCTGCCTGGTCGGGCGGACGTCCACCGAGCTCGACCTTCGCGACCCCGCCGCCACGACCGCGTTCTTCCGGGCCGTCCGGCCGCGGACCGTGGTGCTCGCCGCGGCTCGGGTCGGCGGGATCCTGGCCAATGCGACCGAGCCGGTCGAGTTCTTGTCCGACAACCTGCGGATCCAGCTCAACGTGCTGGACGCCGCGCTCGGGGTCGGCGTGCCGCGGCTGCTCTTCCTCGGCTCCTCCTGCATCTACCCGAAGCACGCGCCGCAGCCGATCCGGGAGGACGCGCTGCTCACCGGCCCGCTGGAGCCGACCAACGAGGCGTACGCCATCGCCAAGATCGCCGGCATCCTGCACGTCCAGGCCGCCCGGCGGCAGCACGGCATGCGCTGGATCAGCGCGATGCCGACGAACCTCTACGGTCCCGGCGACTCGTTCGACCCGCGGCGCTCGCACGTGCTGCCGGCGCTGATCCGGCGGTTCGCGGAGGCCGCTGAGACCGGTGCGCCGGAGGTGGTGGTGTGGGGGACCGGCACCCCGCGCCGGGAGTTCCTGCACGTCGACGACCTGGCCCGGGCCTGCCTTGTGCTGCTGGACTCGTACGACGGCGCCGAGCCGGTCAACGTCGGCACCGGCAGCGACGTGACGATCAGGGAGTTGGCCGGGACGATCGCGCGGGTTGTCGGGTTCCGCGGCCGGCTGGTCTTCGACGACCGCAGGCCGGACGGCACGCCGCGCAAGCTGCTCGACGTGTCCCGGCTCGCCGCGCTCGGCTTCCGGCCGTCGATCGGGCTGGAGGACGGGATCCGGGCCACGTACGAGTGGTACCGGGCGTCGGTGGGCATGCGGGTGTGAGCGCGGTGCGGCTGGTCGCGGTGGAGCGGGTGGTGGCCGGCGGCCGCGGCGAGCGGGGGGCTTGGTGAGCGCCGTCTTCCGGATCCTCGTCGTCTGCTCCGGGAACGTGTGCCGCTCCCCGCTGGCCGAGCGGCTCCTGCGGGCGCGGCTCGCGGCGGCACTGGGGCCGCAGGCGGGCCGGGTGCTGGTGACGAGCGCGGGCACGTCCGCGCTGGTCGGTGCGGGGATGGACCAGCGGGCCGCGGCCGTCGGCCGGGCGCTCGGGGTCGACCCGGACGGCTTCGTGGCCCGAGCGGTCACCGCCGCCGACGTCGCCGCTGCCGACCTGGTGCTGGGCGCCACCCGGGAGCACCGCGCCGCGGCCGTGCGGCTGCACCCGCCGGCGCACCGGTACGCCTTCACGGTGCGCGAGTTCGCCCGCCTGGCGCCGGGGGTGCCGCCCGACGCGATGCCCGACGTGGACCCGGTGCACCGGGCCCGCGCGCTGGTCGCCGCCGCGACCGCGCTGCGCGGGGTCAACCGGGCGGTGCGGCCCGAGGACGACGACGTGCCGGACCCGCACGGCGGGCAGGAACGCGTGCACCGCGAGGTGGGCGCCGTCCTCGACCGGGCGGTGACCGTGTCCGTGGGCGTGCTCGCCGGTCGCGAGACGCGGTGGGCGGACCCTCCGCCGGGGGCCGGTGCCCGGCCTTCGGCGGGCCCGAGGCGTCGCGCCGCGCGCCGTGCCGGTCCGCGGGCCGTCTCCCGTGCGCTCGGGCCGCCCGCTGGCGGGCCGGGTGGCGCGGCGTCCGGCGCGGGGCCGGCCGAGGATGTCGCTGGCCGTAGGGCGGTCGGGCCGCTCGTTGCCGGGCCGGGCGGCGCGGCGTCCGGCGCGGGGCCGGCCGAGGATGTCGCCGGCCGTAGGGCGGACGCGCCTGCCGGCACCGAGTCGGCCGGGCCGCCGGCGGGGGGCCGCGCCGGGCGGCGCGCAGACCGGCGCGAGGGCCGGCGGCCTTCCGGGAGCGCGGCGGGGCGGCGCCGCAGAGCGTCCCGGCGGCGGCCGCGACGGGCTGCCCTCGGGTCGGGACTGGGGGTGCTGGCCCTG
>DASPYH010000402.1:0-4192 GCA_035636875.1 Mycobacteriales bacterium
GAACGGGAGGTCGACCGCGAGCTGCAGCGCGTCCGCTGGGCCCCACGGGTCAACATCTCGGCCGGCACCGGGCGCGGCGTCGAGCGGCTCGCGCCGGCGCTGCGCACCGCGCTCGGGTCATGGGACCAGCGGGTGCCGACCGGGCGGCTGAACGCCTGGCTCGGCGAGGTGGTCGCGGCGACGCCACCGCCGGTCCGCGGCGGCCGGCAGCCGCGCGTGCTGTTCGCCACCCAGGCCGGCACCCGCCCGCCGCGCTTCGTGCTGTTCACCACAGGCTTCCTGGAGCCTGGCTACCGGCGGTTCCTGGAGCGGCGGCTGCGGGAGGAGTTCGGCTTCTCGGGCACTCCGATCGAGATCTCCGTCCGGGTGCGGGAGCGGCGAGACAAGAGGAACTGACGCAAGCGGTTCGACCGTGCAGTCAAGGTTGAGACCGGAGGACGAGAATTGATGCAGTCGACGGCACTGCTGGCCAGGCGCGGAGCCCTCGTGCGGTCGGCTCTCTCGACGACCTCGGCGTCGCCGCGGCTCCGAGGCGGTCCCGGCAGCCTCCTGCCGCACGGCCGGAACGCGTACGGGCCGGGGACCCGGAGGGAGTGGCCGGAGCCGAGCGGGTGCTGGGGTAGGCTCGGTGCGCTCGCACGTGGGTGCGGTCCGGGACGTGGCGCAGCTTGGTAGCGCACCTGACTGGGGGTCAGGGGGTCGTGGGTTCAAATCCCGCCGTCCCGACAGCGTGACGCGCCGCCACGGCGGCGGACGGCGAGGAGGACGGGTGCCGCCGACGACCGGGGAGCCGATCGCGGGCGTCCGTCCAGCCGCGCCCACCGACCGCGTGGTCACGATCCCCAACGTGCTCAGCGTGCTGCGGCTGCTGGGCGTACCGCTGTTCCTCTGGCTGTTGCTCGGCCCGAAGGCCGACGCCGCGGCACTCGCGGTCCTCGTGCTCGCCGGCCTCTCGGACTACCTCGACGGCAAGATCGCCCGCTGGCTCGGCCAGACCAGCCGGATCGGGGTCCTGCTCGACCCCGCCGCCGATCGGCTCTACATCCTCGCCACGCTGTTCGCCTTCGTGGCACGGAACGTCATCCCGTGGTGGCTGGCGGCACTGATCGTCGGCCGGGACGTGGTGCTCGCGGCGACGCTGCCACTGCTGCGGCGGCACGGCTACGGCCCGCTGCCGGTGCACTACCTCGGCAAGGCGGCGACGTTCAACCTGCTGTATGCGTTCCCGCTGCTGCTGGTGGCAGCGCACGACTGGGTCGGGTCGGACCTGGCCCGGCCGATCGGGTGGGCGTTCGTGATCTGGGGCACGGCTCTCTACCTGTGGTCCGGGATCCTCTACCTGGTGCAGGTCGGCCAGCTGGTCCGGGCGGACCGGGCCGCCGGGCGGGGAGCGACGTGAGGGGGGAGCACGCGGGTGGTCCCGAGCGGGCGGACAGCCCGCTCGTCCAGCGCGCACTCGAGCTGAGCCGGGGTGGTCCGCGGACCCGGCATCGACCTCAACTCGGCTCTATGTCGACTTCACTCCTGAACGATCTGCTGACAGATCATCTTGACGGCGGGTACGCCGCCGCAGCGCGCCGGCGGGCCGAGTCGGGAGGGGCGGGCCGGCGCACGAGCGCGCGGGACCGGCGGGTCGCCCGGGCGGTGCTCGCGGCCGGCCTCCTGCTCGTCGGCCTGCTGTTCGCGGTGGCATACCGGGGGACGCTGCGGACCGCGCCGGAGTCCGAGCGCACCCGGCAGGCCCTGGTGCGCGACGTCGAGGCGGGATCCGCCCGGAGCGACGCGCTGCAGCGCCGCGCCGAGACCCTGTCCGGCGAGCTGGTCAAGCAGCGGGACACGGCGCTGGCGGCGAGCGAGACCGGCGACCGGGTCAGCACCGAGGTGCGCCGGCTGGAGGCGGCCACGGCCCAGCTCGCCGTCCGGGGGCAAGGCATCCAGGTCGTCGCGGGTGACGCGGTGGCCCGCGAGCAGGTCGACCCGGCGACGGGAGAGCGGGTGACGGTGCCCCCGGACGACAGTGGGCGGCTGCACGACCGGGACCTGCAGAGTCTGGTCAACGCGTTGTGGGCGGCCGGCGCGGAGGCCGTCGCGGTGGACGGCGAGCGGCTCGCGCCGACGACCACGATCCGCGCCGCGGGCGAGGCCATCCTCGTCGACCTCCGGCCGGTGTCCAGCCCGTACACGATCGACGCCGTCGGCGACCCGGACAGGCTGCTCCCGCGGTTCGCCGACAGCGAGGCGGCGCGGCGCTACCAGTCGTACACCGGGCTGTACGGGATCCAGTTCACCGCGCGGAAGGTGGGCGAGTTGCGGCTGCGGGCGGCGACCGGTCCGGACCTGCGGCACGCCGAGCCGGCCGAGACGAGGACCCGGGCCGGCGGCTCAGCGTCGCCGGCCGGTCCCGGGGCGGCCAGCCCGGGCCCGTCCGACGAGCCGGGCGGTGGCGGATGATCCCCGCGCTCGCGCTGGTGCTCGGCGTCGTCGTCGGGCTGATCGTGGGGCCGACTGTCCCGCTCTGGCTGCAGCCGTACCTGCCGATCGCGGTGGTGGCGGCGCTGGACGCGGTCTTCGGCGGTGTCCGGGCGCGGCTCGACGGCATCTTCGACCCGAAGGTCTTCGTCGTGTCCTTCGTGTCGAACGTCCTGGTGGCCGCGCTGGTCGTCTTCCTGGGCGACAAGCTCGGCGTCGGGGGTCAGCTCTCGACCGGCGTCGTCGTCGTCCTCGGTATCCGGATCTTCGGCAATGCTGCCGCGATCCGCCGGCACCTTCTCCGGGCATGAGTAGCCTACCCGAGCCCGAATCGGCCCCACCTCGACCTGAGGTTGAGATGCCGGCTCGGCCCAAGGACCAGGAGGTCCGCCCGATCGAGCCGCAGCAGACCGACGCCGCGGACGTCCCGACTCACACCCCGCGGGGCGCCAGAACCGACGGGGACATCGACTCGCCGACCGCTCCCGGGCCGCCGGGGGCGGTCGACCAACGGACCGCCGGCGGCTCCGCCGCCGGCGCGGCGGAAGAGGAGGACCCGGCCGGCGCGGGCGGGACGGAGCGGAACAGGACCGCTGCCGCCGGCGCGGCGGAGGTGGACGCGTCCGGCGGAACCGGCGGGACACGGGGTCACCCCGCCGGGACGGGCCGGGCAGGAGACGAGCGCCCGGTCGGTACGACCGGAGCAGAGCCGGGCGGCGCCGCCCCAGCGGACGCGGCCGAGCAAGGACGCACCGCCCCAGCGGGCGCGGCCGAGCGGGACCGCGTCGCTGGGACCGGAGCGGGAGATCGAGGTGGCCGCGCCGGAGCCGACGGGACAGGGCGGACGGGCGGGTCCGAGGCAGATGGTCGCCGCGAAGAGCGGGGCGCGGACGAGCGCATCCTGCCGCCGCCTCCCGACGGCGCCCCGGCCGCGGGCGAGCGTGTCGAGCCGGCGAGCCCCGCCGGGCCGCGGCCGGAGACAGACCCGTCCGGTCAGGACCCGGGCCGCACGGACGAGGATGTGGGCGACCCGCTGGGTCACCGCCCAGACCGCGGCCCCGGCCGCCCGGGCGAGGACCCCGACCACGCACCGGACGACGCCGCCCGCGGCCCAGGCGGGCAGCCGGGGGGCGTACCGGACGACGCCGCGCGCCGGCTGCCGGGCGACGTGCCCGACCAGGACCGCAGCGGCCCAGGCGGGCAGCCGGGGGCGCACCCCGGCGACGAGGATGACCGCCGCCGGCCCGAGCAGGCGGACGGCGCGACCGCGACCAGGCGCCGGGGCCTGGCACGTCCGGGCGCCCCCTCACCCGCCGGCCTGCTCATCGGCCTGCTCATCGGCCTGCTCGGGTTCGCGCTGGCCGTCCAGGTCCGCAGCAACACCTCGACCAGCGGCCTGCCGAGCGCCCGCCAGGAGGACCTGGTCCGGATCCTGGACGACCTGTCGTCCCGGGAGGACCGGCTGCGCCGCCAGATCGCCTCGCTCGAGGCGGCCCGATCCCGGCTGTCCAGCACCGGCGACCGCAGCACCGCCGCCCTGGAGGAGGCCCGCACCCGCTCCACGACCCTGGGCATCCTTGCCGGCACCGTGCCCGCGCAGGGGCCCGGCATCCAGCTCACCCTCACCGACCCGCAGCGCCGGGTCGCCGCCGAGGACCTGCTCGACGCGGTCGAGGAGCTGCGCGCGGCCGGCGCTGAGGCGCTCCAGGTCGGTGGGACCCGC